>NZ_JBMIOP010000228.1:0-6924 GCF_049197365.1 Mycobacterium sp. THU-M104 | reverse complement strand
TCACGGTGATCGCCCCGAAGATGGCCAGCTGGACCTTGGTCAGTCTGTCGAGCATCTACGCCGCCCCCTACCGGTCCCGAGAACCCGACGCCGTACCCGGCGGGATCGCGAACGGATCGGCTGCCTGTCCGGACAGGTTGGCCAGTTCGCCGGTCAAGAAGTCGGGCGGATTGAGGATCTCGGCCATGTGCGCCATGTTCGGGTCGAAATACGCTGTGGTGAAGAATGTTTCGCCGAAGCGGCGCAGGGTCAGGTCGAACGTGGTGAACACGTTGAGGTAGTCGCCGCGCACGGCCTGTTTGATCCCGAAGTTGGGAAACGGGAACGTCAACAGGATCTGCAGCGAGGTGACGAAGTTCTTCCGGTTGTCGTTGAGCGTTTTCACCACCGAGTACAGGCCCTTGAGGTCTTCGGCGAAGTCCACCTTGGTCTTCGACAGCACGTGGGAAGTGACCGTCGCCAACCGCTTCAGCGCACTGAACGCCTCGACGATGTGGTCCCGGTTCTTGTTGAGTACGCCGACCGCCTCGGGCAGCGTGGTCAGCGCCCTGCCCAGGTTGTCCTTGTCGCGCGCCAGGATCGCCGAGAATCGATTCAGCCCGTCGACCGCGTCGATGATGTCGTCGACCTGACGGTTGAGCCCCGCAGTCAGTTCGGCCAGCCTGGGCATCAGGTCGACGAACTGACTCTGCCGTCCCGCCACGGCCTGGTAGGTCTCGTCGGTGATCTCTTGCAACGCGCCGACATTACCTTTGTTGACCACCACACCGAGGGCCGACAGCACTTCCTCGGTGGTGGGATGGCGGCCCGTGCGCGACTCCGGGATCTTCGCACCGTCGGTCAGCCTACCGACCGCCGGCACGCCCTCCGGGGCTGCCAGGTCGACGTGCATGGAACCGAGCAGGGACGTCTGGGCGACCGTCGCAGTCGCGTTGGCCGGCAGCACGACGTTCTTGTCCAGCGCCAGCTTCACCGCTGCATAGAAGGAGCCGTCGGGCCGTTGCTCGGCGGAGATGCCCGTGACGCTGCCGACGGTGACGTCGTCGACCATGACCGGCGAGTTCTGCGGCAGCGTCGCGACGTCGGGCATGTCGACGGTGATCGAGTAGGCGCCGCTGCCGTGACCGGCGGTACCCGGCATCGACAGCGAGTTGAGACCGTTGAACTGACAACCGGCCACCAACGCACTGCCCACCGCTAACACACTGCTGCGCAAAACAATTCGCTTCATCGGCCACCACCGCCCTCAGCGGGTGACGTCGCGCCGGATGCGGGCGCAGGGCCCGGCAGCGGACCCAACGCCGAGGGCGGACCGGGCGCCGGCCCCGGGGCGGCACCGGCCTGCGGAGCCGTCGGCACCAGCAGGGCCTGCAGATCCGCCGGGTTCTCCGGGGCCGGCGATGTGGCGCCTCTGGCCGGTATCCACGTCAGCTCAGGAACGGGCGTCGCAGCCTTGGCTTCGGTAGCCGGGGTGTCGTAGATGATCTGCCCCTTGTACGCGGTGATCGTGTTGAGGGGATGGAACATGATCGGCGGGTAGTTCGCGGCAAGCCGGCGCAGCACGGGCCCGAGCCGCTCACGGCAGATCTCGGCGCGCTTGAAATAGTCGGGCGCGCGGGGCCCGGCGGCCGTGTCGAAAGTCCCGCCACAGATGAACTGCACCGGATTGGCGAACTCGGGGATCGACAGCAGCCCGTTGAGCGTGCCCTGCGCGGGGTCGTAGATGTTGTAGAAGTTCGAGATTCCGGGGCCCGCCACGTGCAGGACCTGCTCGATGTTGTCACTCTGGTCGCTCAGCGTCTGGGCGAAGTCGTTGAGCTGGTTGACGGTGTCGATCAGCGTCGAGTTGTTCTCGTGCAGGAAGCCCCGGACATCCGCGAGCGCCTTGTTGAGGGTGTCCAGCGTGGTGTCCAGGTGGCGGGAACTGTCGGCGAGCACCTGCGACACCGACGCGACGTTCCCGGCGAACTGCACGATCTGCTCGTTACTCGACGACAGCGCGTTCACCAGCACCTGCAGGTTCTTGACCGTGCCGAACAGGTCGCCGCGCGAATCCCCAAGCCGCCCCGCAACCTGTGCGAGCTCGCGCAGCGCGCCGTGGAACGACTCCCCGTTGCCGTCGAGCGTGTCGGCGGCCTGGTTGATCACCGCGCCCAACGGCCCTTGCATCGACCCCCCGACAGATCCGGTCGGCCCGAGCTGGACGGCCAGTTGGGTCAGTGACTCCTTGACCTCGTCCCATTCCACCGGGACACCGGTGCGGGCCAGGTCGATGCCGGCGCCGTCGGGCAGCACCGCCCCGCCCGTGTACGCCGGGGTCAGCTGAACGAACCGCGCCGCCACCAGGTTCGGCGACATGATGAGCGCACGCACGCCCTTGGGAATCTTGACCTGGTCGGACACCGACATGGTGATCTTGACGTCCGAGGGCCGCGGTTCGATCGTGTCGATGTGCCCCACGGGGACGCCGAGGATCCGGACCTGGTCGCCGGGATAGATGCCGACGGCCGAGGTGAAGTAGCCGACGACGGTTCGGCTCTTGCCGTGCGCAGTGAGCACGTACACGCCTCCCAGCAGCGCCACGACCAGCGCGATGGCGCTCAGGCGGCGCAGCCCCCGGCCGACCGGGATCCGCCTCGTCATGGCGACTCGCTCATGGTGACTCGCTCATGGTGACTCGCTCATGGTGACTTGGGCCTGATAATCCAGCGCTCCTGGATGAGACCGCGCAGGTAGTCGCCGAGACTGGCCGGAAGCTTGCCCGGCTGGTAGAAGAAGTCGAACATCATCGCGATCATCGGCGCGGGCAGGACGGAGTAGACGTTGACGTTGAAGCCGGGCCCGGAACCGACCACCTCGCCCAGCTCGGTGGCGTAGGTGGGCAGCCGTTTGAGGGCCTCGGTGATGTAGTCGCGGCGCTCATTGAGGTTGGCCAGCACCGAATTGAGCTTGCCCAGCGCCGGGCCGAACTCCTTGCGATTATCGGCGACAAAGCCTGAAATCTGCTGCGCGACAGCGCTGATGCCCGAGATCAATCGGCCCAGCGCTGCGCGCCGTTCGTCGAGCGCCGCGAACAACTGGTTGCCGTCGTCGACCAGCTTGGTCACCTGTCCGGCGCGCTGGGCCAGCGCCGACGACACCGACTCGGCGTGCGCCAGCAGGCTTTGCAGTGCCTCGTCACGACGGTTCAGGGTGCGCGAGAGCGCGGTCACCCCGTCCAGCGCGCCGCGCAGTTGCGGGGTGGCGTCGTGCAGCGTGTCGGTGAGAACGTGCAAGGCCTGCTCGAACTGCGGTTTGTTCAGGTTGTGCGCGTTCTGACCCAGATCCTCCAGTGCACCGGCCAGGCTGTACGGCGTGGTGGTCCGGCTCAGCGGAATGCTGGTGGCTGTGCCGCCGCCGGCCGGACTCACCGCAACGGAGCGCTCCCCGAGGATGGTGTCGGTGCGGATCGCAGCCAGCGACTGGTTGCCGACGGCGACGTGCCGGTCCACCGTGAAGGTCACCTTGGCACTGTTGCCGGCCAGGCCGACGGCCTGCACCTTGCCGACCTTGAAGCCGGACACGTACACGGCGTTGCCCGGGTTGATGCCGCCTGCATCGGTGAAGTACGCGTCATAGACCTTGCCCTGCGGCCAGAACGGCAACCCGGCATAACCGAACGCGATCAGCACGATGCAGACCACCATCACCAGGCCGAATATCCCGGTGCGCAGCGGGTCGCGCTCACGCTGGGGATTACTTGGCAAAAGCGCACCTCCCCTTGCTCTGGTCGACCTGGCCGCCGATGGGTAGCAGGATATCGCCGCCGGCCGGTCCGTTGATCTTGATCCTGACGGAGCAGAAGTAGACGTTGAAGAACGACCCGTAGGCGCCCAGCGCGCTCAGCCGCAGATAGTCCTCGCCCAACTGCTCGATGTCGTTGTCCACCTCAGCCTTACGTTCGTCCACCTCGGTGGCCAGCGGCCGGGTGTTCTCCAGGATGCCTTGCAGCGGCCGGCGCGAATTCTTCAGCAGCTGCGTGAGATCCGTCGTTGTCGAGGCCAGTGCAGGGATGGCGCCCGCGATGTCGTCCTTGTGCCCGGCCAGCCCGGTGATCAGTTTCTGCAACTGGTCGACGCTGGCCGAGAACTGCGCACTCTTGGCGTCGATGGTGCCCAGCACCGCGTTGAGGTTGGTGATCGCGTCCCCGACGAGCTGGTCGCGATTGCTCAACGCCGACGAGAAGGCGCTGGTGTCGGCCAACACGTTCGACAACGCTCCCCCCTGACCCTGCAACAACTGGATGACGGCGCCGCTGATCGTGTTGATCTTGTCGGCGTCGAGCCCCTTGACAACCGGACGCAACCCGCCGAGCAGCGCATCGAGATCCAGGGCGGGCTGGGTGTGCTGCGCGTCGATGGTCCCCCCGGGTGGCAGCTTGCGCAGTTCGCCCGGACCCGAGGTGATCTCCAGGAACCGGTCGCCGACCAGATTCTCGTAGCGGATCAGCGCACGCGTCGACGAGTACAGCGTGTAGCGCTTGTCGACCCCGAACTTCACGTCGATGCTGTTGTCGGGGTTCAGGCTGATGCCCTGCACCGCGCCGACCGGAACTCCGGCGATGCGGACCTTCTGGCCGGCTTTCAACCGCGACACGTTGGTGAAGGTCGCGTGGTAGGTGCCCTCGGATCCGAATCGGAAGTCGCCGAAGACCACCACGAGCCCGGCGGACACGAGCAGCATCGCCACCGTGAAGACGCTCACCTTGATCACCACCGAACGGTGCGAGGGCATGTCCGCGGCCGCCATCAGAAGTCGTCCCGTTCCGCGAAAGCGCCGTGGAACAAGAACTGCAGCGTCGAGGGTGCGTCGAACTGCAACTCGGTGAACGGCTCGTAGGGAATGTTGGCATTGTCGGTGACCAGGAACGGGGACCGGAACCAGGATCCGCCGTTCTGCTTGGTCGGGATGTCGGGCAGCCCGCGGCAGTTCGGGCCACCGGACCCGTTGACGACGGGCAGGGACTCCGGATAGGTGTAGGACGGCGCGCCCAGCACGAAACTCGACGAGGTGAACAGTCCCGCTTTGCGCACACCGAGCAGCGGCGCGAACTCCTTGATGCCGCGTTCGATACCCGCGAACAGGCAACCGAATTCCGGTGAGTAGTCCGCGGCCACCTTGACCGGGGCCCGCAACCTGTTCACCGCGTCGATCACGTTCTGTTCGGCCGGTGCCACCGCGTCGTGGGCGTTGTCGGCCAGGCCGATCGTGGCCAACAACGTGTCGTCGAGGTTGCCCTGCTGGTCGACGACCGTATTGCTGATCGCCGGGAGGTTGTCGATGGCGCTGTTCAGGTCGGGGGCGGCCTCGGCGTAGATGTTGGTGGCGGTCCCGGCCTCACGGAAGTCCCGCTGCAAGGCGGGAAGCTTCGGATTGGTCTGGCGTGTCAGCGTATTCAATCCTGCCAGCAGCCGGCCTACGTCGTCGCCATGACCACGCAGGCCCTCGGCCAGGGCACTCAGTGTCCCGTTCAGTTCCACCGGATCGATCTTGTGCAGCAGCTCGATGAGCGACTGGAACAGCGTATTGACTTCCAGTTGTACCACCGAGGCGGCAACGTGCGCGTCCGGGCGCAGGGAGGTCGCCGACGGCGTCCGGGGGGCCAGGAATTCCACCGCCTTGGCGCCGAACACCGTGTTGCTTCCGATACGCACCGTCGCGTTGGAGGGGATGAAGCGCATGTCGTTGCTGTCGACGGCCAGCGTGAGGCGAGCCCGATCGTCGGCGTAATCGATCGCCGTCACTTTGCCGATCTGGATGCCCCGATACTTGACCTTGGCGCCCTTGTCCATCACCAACCCCGCCCGCGGTGCCGACACGGTGACGGTGTCGGTCGAGGCGAAAGCCGCCGTATAGGACAGGTAAGTCAGGACGACGAACCCCACGATCAGGCCGGCCAGCAGCACCGCTGCCAGCCGTACCGTCGATCGCCGAGACTCGCCATCTGCCATAGAGCGCTCCCCTTACCCGGAGAGGTTGAAGTTACCGGACGCGCCGTACACGGCGAGCGAGATGAACAACGTGATGACGACGACCACGACCAGGGAGGTCCGCACCGCCTGGCCGACCGCGATGCCCACACCTACCGGCCCACCTTTGGCGTTGTAGCCGTAGTAGGTGTGGACCAGCATCACCGCGATCGACATCACGATGGCCTGCAGGAAAGACCACAGCAGGTCGGACGGCACGAGGAAGGTGTTGAAGTAGTGGTCGTAGAGGCCCTTGGACTGCCCGTTGAGGTACACGGTGGTGAAGCGGGCGGCGAAGAACGCGGCGAGCACCGACAACGAGTACAGGGGGACGATGGCGATCAGGCCGGCGATCAGCCGGGTCGAGACCAGGTAGGACACCGAGTGCACGGCCATGCATTCGACTGCGTCGATCTCCTCGGACACCCGCATGGCACCCAGTTGCGCGGTGGCACCCGCACCGATGGTGGCCGCCAGCGCGATACCGGCGATGACGGGCGCGACGACGCGGACGTTCAGGAACGCCGACAGGAAACCGGTCAGTGCCTCGATCCCGATGTTGCCCAGCGACGAGTACCCCTGGACTGCGATGACACCGCCGGAGGCCAGCGTCAGGAAGGCCGCGACGCCGACGGTGCCGCCGATCATGATCAGCGCCCCCGTGCCCATCGTCATCTCGGCGATCAAACGGATCGTCTCGGTGCGATACCGGGTGAGCGCATTGGGGACATAACGCATGGTCCGGCCGTAGAACAACGCCTGCTCGCCGAAGTCGTCGACGGGTCCGGAAAGCCGCGAGATGACGCGGCGGAACTGCAGGGTGACGTCGTAGCTCATCGCGTCGTCACTTGGCCGAGATCCGCACGCCGATCGCGGTCGTCACCACGTTGATGACGAACAGACAGATGAACGCGTA
>NZ_JBMIOP010000208.1:0-3695 GCF_049197365.1 Mycobacterium sp. THU-M104 | reverse complement strand
CGGACCGCCTTCGCCTTGACCTCCGGGTCGTACTTGCTTGGCATCGTGCCATCCTTCCCACAAAAGAAGGTGTGCACGAAACTCGGGGTGGTTCAGTAACGTGGGTTTCAACAACTCGGGTTCCGGTGGCGGTGACACGGGAGTATTCAATTCGGGTGCTTTGAACTCCGGGGTGGGTAATCACGGGACATCCGACTCGGGTGCCTGGAACTCAGGTGCCAACGATTCGGGTGCTTTCAACCACAGCGACAACCAGTCCGGTTTCTTCGGATAACCCTTCCGGGCGGCCAGCCGGCGGGCCTCAGGAGTTCACCCGGATCGGCACCGACAGTGGGCGGCGCACGTAACTGCCGCCCGACCACACGATCGCCGGCACCTCGACCTCGAAATCCGGGCAGCGGGAGAGCAGTTCGGTCAACGCGACGCGCGACTGCATCCGGGCGGCGGCGGCGCCCAGACAGTGGTGGGCGCCGTGGCTGAACGTCATGATGTTGCGCGGGCCTCGGGTGACGTCGAGTTCGCTTGCGTCCGGACCGTATTGGCGCTCGTCGCGGTTGGCCGACCCGTATAGCAGCAGGACCTTGCGCCCGGCCGGGATGATCGTGTCGTGCAGCGTCACGTCGCGCGTGGTGGTACGCGCCAGGCCCTGCACCGGCGAGGTCAGCCGCAGCAGCTCGTCGACCGCGTCGGGGATCAGCCCCGGGTTGTCCACCAGCAGCCGGCGCTGGTCGGGACGCTCGTGCAGCAACGGCATCGAGCCGCCCAACATCCCGGTGGTCGTGTCGTTGCCGCCGGTGACCATCGTGAAGGTGAACGCCAGCACCGACAGCATGCCGGCGATGTCCCCGTCGGCGCCCACCCCGGCGGCCACCAGGTGGGAGAGGGTGTCGTCTTCGGGTTCAGTGCGGCGCTGCTCGATCAGTGCGGTGAAGTAGGCCGTCATCGACCCGACCGCCTCACCGGCGCCCGCGAGCGCCCCGACCCCACCGCCGTCACCGACGCCATCGTCGTCACCGCCGGCGGTGTTGGCGGCCACGATCACATCGGTCCAGCCGTCGAACTGCGCCCGGTCCTCCTCGGGCACGCCGAGGTAGTGCGCGACCACCATCGACGGCAGTGGTTTGAACAACTCGGTCACGATGTCGCCACCACCCTGGGCGCGCAGCTTGTCGATGCGCTCGACGACGAACTCGCGGACCTTGGGTTCGACCGCCTCGACCTGTCGCGGCGTGAAGCCGCGCGCAACCAGCTTGCGGAACTCGGTGTGCACCGGCGGGTCCTGCATGACGAACGGCGGGTTGTCCTGCAGCCCGATCATTTCAAGTTCGCCGTAGTTGACGGTCAGCCCCTGCGCGGAGGAGAACGTCTCGTGGTCGCGCGACGCCGACCAGACCTCGGCGTGCCGGGACAGCACGTAGTAGTCGTGGTCGGGCCGTGTGCGCGGCACGACGTGGTGCACTGGGTCGTGGTCGCGCAGCGCGCGGTACATCGGCCAGGGACACTCCCAAGTGTCCGCAGTGGCGAGCTCGAACCGGGCCGGGGCATCCTGCGAAGTAGCTGCTGACATGTTGTAGGCCTAGGGCATTTCGCGGGTTGTGTCAACCGCCGACTGCGCCGGCATCGGCCCCTCAGATCGCCGCGCCGGGGTTCAGAATCCCCAACGGGTCCAGCGCGGTTTTGATGCGCTGGTTGAGCTCCATCACCTCGGGCCCGAGGTAGCCGGAAAGCCACGGCCGCTTGAGCCGGCCCACGCCGTGCTCGCCGGTGATCGTGCCGCCCAGGCTGAGTGCCAGGTCCATGATCTCGCCGAACGCCAGATTGGCGCGCTCGGTCATCGCGGCGTCGGCGGGGTCGTAGACGATCAGCGGGTGGGTGTTGCCGTCGCCGGCGTGGGCGATCACCGAGATCGTCAGCTCGCGCTCGGCGGCGATGCGCTCGATCCCGGTGACCAGCCCGCCCAGCGCCGGAAGCGGCACCCCGACGTCTTCGAGCAGCAGCGGCCCCTTGGCCTCGACCGCGGGGATGGCGAACCGGCGGGCGGCGACGAACGCCTCGCCCTCGTCCGGGTCGTCGGTCGAAAACACCTCCGTCGCGCCGTTTTCCGCGAACACCGCGGCCATCACCTCGGCATCCTGCGCACCGGCCGCGCCCCGCTCGTCGGAGCCGGCGACCAGCATCGCGGCCGCCGAACGATCCAGGTCCATGCGCAACAGGTCTTCGACGGCATTGATCGCCACCGAATCCATGAACTCCAGCATCGAGGGCCGCAGGCGCGCCGTGACGCCGAGCACCGCGTCGACCGCCGACTGGACGGACCCGAACGACGCCACCACGATGCACGACGTGTTGGGCGCGGGCAGCAGCCGCAGCGTCACCTCGGTGATGACGCCGAGGGTCCCCTCGCTGCCGACGAACAATTTCGTCAGGCTCAGTCCCGCGACGTCCTTCAAACGCGGACCGCCCAGCCGCGCCGCGGTGCCATCGGCGAGCACCACCTGCATGCCCAGCACGTAGTCGGTGGTGACGCCGTACTTCACGCAGCACAGCCCGCCGGCGTTGGTGGCGATGTTGCCCCCGATGCTGCAGATCTCGAACGACGACGGATCCGGCGGGTACCACAGGCCGTGCTCGGCGGCGGCCTTCTTCACCTCCGCGTTGAACAGGCCGGGCTGGCACACCGCGGTACGGGTCACGGGATCGACGGTGATGTCACGCATCTTCTCCGTGGACAGCACGATCCCGCTGTCCAGCGCGGTCGCGCCGCCCGACAGGCCGCTGCCGGCGCCCCGCGTGATCACCGGCACCCGATGTGCGCACGCCCAGCGCAGCACCGTCTGCACCTCGTCGGTGCACCGTGGCCGCACCACGGCCAGCGGGGTGCCCGCCGAAGGGTCGAAAGCCCGGTCCTGCCGGTAGCCTTCGGTCACCGCGGGATCGGTGACCACCGTCCCGTCGGGCAGGCCGGTGATCAGATCCGCCAACGCATCCGGGCTCACGGGCCGATCCTACGGCGTGTCGACCGCTGCACGGTTGAGCGATCCTGGAACGGGTCAAGTTCGGTGTTCTGACAAAGGAACTCACCAACGTCGCGAGGAGCCATGGGATGCCGCATCACCGTCGAGGCGGGCGACAGTGGCATCGGGCAGCCCCGGCGAAATCCGGTCATCACGCGGCGACGACCGGGATATTGTAGGCAGACAGCTGGTTGCCTGCGGTGATGATCATCAGGTCGAGCAGCTGCGCCTGAGCGAGGAGGACACGGTCGAAGGGATCCCGATGGTGATCGGGAAGATCAGCGGTCCTCAGCGTGTGCGCGTGGTCGACGGGCAGCGCAGAAGTGCCGGAGCGGCGCATGCGATCACCGATAAAAGCTTTCGAGAACATCGTCCGGCAACGGAGCGCCGAAATCTTCAGGCACGGTGTACACGCCGTGGTCGATGCCCAAGCGGCGGGTGTTCTGCGAGTGGAACGGCACGAGCTTTGCAAAGGGTTCACCTCCCCGGGCAATCTCGACCTCCTGCCCGCTGTCGACGAACCGCAGCAGCTCCGACAGGCGGGTCTTCGCCTCGTGGACGCCGACCCTGATCGCGGCAGGCTTAGTGGTCTCGCCCGTAAGTTCGTCGGGGGTTGTTACCAGACGCCGCTGGTGCCGAGTCTGCGCTGGCGGCGTCGAGACTGTGCTCAGCGCTACTTTT
>NZ_JBMIOP010000192.1:0-1516 GCF_049197365.1 Mycobacterium sp. THU-M104 | reverse complement strand
CGATGCTGGCGGCCTTCCTGTATGTGCCACCGCTCGCGCACCTGCTCGGCCAAACCGGCCCGTCGTGGGCCGGGTGGCTGACCGCCCTGCTCGCCATCCCCGCCGTCCTCGCCGCCGACGCGATCTACAAGCGGCTCCGCCGCCTGCGTGCGGGCGACCGCACGCATCACCAGGTGACGGGAAGCTCCTTCATACCGTAGATGTCGGCCTCTTTGAAGCTCAGCTCTTCCGGCGGCGCGGCCAGTTTCAGCCCCGGCAGCCGCCGCGCCAGCGTGATGAACGCGACCTGCATCTCGACCCGCGCGAGGTTCTGGCCGAGGCACTGGTGGGTGCCGTAGCCGAAATCCAAGTGCCCCCGGGTATTTCGTTCATGACCGAAGGACTCCGGATAGTCGGTGAACTCGGGATCCCAGTTGCCCGCGGGCAGGTTCATGACGAGGAGTTCACCGGCGCGCTGGTTTCGTGACCGGCAAGCATCATCACCACACCGGTCATGATCGCGGTCTCGTGGGGGAGCTGGCCGAGGACCCGCTGCGCGGCCTTGCCGAACTGATCGAAGCCGCAATCTGTCTCGGCGCCCGCGAACACCACCTCCTGATCGCCGCGCACCGGGCCGGATCGCTGACCCCGGACACCTCGGTCGGGCTCAACGAGGCCCTCAACGACCTTGTCCGCCGGGGCCAGCGGTGCGGCCGTGTTCGCGACGACCTGGTGGCCGACAATCTGCCCCAGCTGATCGCGATGCTCTACGGCGTACCCCACGCATGTCGATCGTCTGATCTTGCCGCTGGTGGTCATCGGAATCGAACCGGGATCCACCATGACCAGATCCGCGACCCGCAGGCCGTGTGAGTTCCAGACCGCCGAGACGACTTCACTTTTGAGGACGGCGAATTCGTGCATCACATCCTTCTCGGAAACGCTCCGCTTCTTGACCTCCACGACGACGACAAGCTGCTGCATGCCGTCATCGGTAACGGCGATCGCCGCGACCCGGCCGCGGGTGATCTCCCGGATCGTCGCCTCGATGTCGTCGGGAGCGTGGTTCCGCCCCTAGGTGACCAGCAGGTCCTCGATGCGGCCCACGATGAACAGCGCCCCATCGCAGATGAAGCCCAGGTCCCCGGTCCGCAGCCAAGGCCCCTCGGGCGTGCCGGCCGAGGGTTCGACCAGCACGGCGCCGAAGGTGCGCGCGGTCTCGTCGGGCTTGCGCCAATAGCCCGTGCTGACGTTGCCGCCGTGCAGCACCCAGATCTCGCCGGTCGTTTCGTCCGGGCACTCGATGCCGGTCGCGGGATCGACGATCCGCAGGGTGGGCCCTTGCAGCGCCGGATAAACGACCAGCACGGGCATGAGAGTACCGTGGCCGTCCCCGGCGCAAACGCAGTGCGATTGACTCAGCGCGGCTCGCTCATTGTGGTCGAATCAAGGGGTGTCGTTGTTTTCCGGAAGCACCGGATGAGCGTCCGGGCCCGGTTCGAGCACCTGGATCTCTCCCGTCGCGCCGTCGACCTCG
>NZ_JBMIOP010000191.1:0-8096 GCF_049197365.1 Mycobacterium sp. THU-M104 | reverse complement strand
TCTAGGTCCAAGCCGGTGGTGCCGAGTCTGCGCTGGCGGCGTCGAGACTGTGCTCAGCGCTACTTTTTTCGCGTTTCGGCGCTGCCACCGCAGTCTCGACACCCCAGCGAACGGGCCCGACGGATTACCGGGCAAGACCACTAGCCCCAGGTGCCGAACTGGTCAACCAGTTCGTCGCGCAGCGCGCGGGCCCGCTTCCGGACCGCCGCCAACTCACCGCCGGCCGCGCAGCGAACCTCGATGTAGCACTTCAACTTAGGCTCGGTGCCCGACGGCCGCACCACGACGCGGGCCGACACCGCATCGTCGCCGCCGGTGAAGATCAGCGCGTCGGTGAGGTCGGTGACGGTCGTGGTGAACCCGGCCAGCCGGGCCGGCGGGTCCGTGCGCAACCGGTTCATGAGCCGGTCGGCCTCGTCGGTGCCGGCGACGCGGCGCGACACTGCCGCGACGTCATGCACCCCGTGCCGGCGGGTGAGCTCGTCGAGCAGGTCGGACACCGAGGCGCCGCGCGCCTCGAGCGCGGCCACCAGGTCGCACGCCAGGACGGCGGCGCTGATGCCGTCCTTGTCGCGAACCGCGTCGGGGTCGACGCAGTACCCGATCGCCTCCTCATAGGCGTACACCAGGGTGCCGCCGGGGACCTGGGAGTCGGCGCGCGCCAGCCACTTGAAGCCGGTGGGGGTCTCGACATGTGCCGCGCCGCGGTGCGCGGCGATCGCCGCCAGCATGCGCGAAGACACCAGCGAGCTGGCCACGACGGCGTTGCGCGGCTCCGCGGCCTGCGACAGCTTCCTCTCCTGGGAAAGGATGTAATCGCCGAGCAGCCAACCGGTTTCGTCGCCGGACAGCATCCGCCACCCCGAGGTGGTCGGGATGCCGACCGCGCACCGGTCGGCGTCGGGGTCCAGCGCGACCGCGACGTCGGCGCCGACGTCGGCGGCCAGTGCCAGCAGGGCGTCGGTGGCGCCGGGCTCCTCGGGGTTGGGGAACGCGACGGTGGGGAAGTCGGGGTCCGGCGCGAACTGGGCGCCGACGGTGTGCACGCGGCCGAACCCGGCGCGACGCAGCGTCTCGACGGCCACCGCACCGCCCACGCCGTGCAGCGCGGTCAGCGCCACCCGCACCGAACCGGCGGCGCGGCGGACCCGGGCGGCCCGCTCGATGTAGCGCTCGACCAGGTCCGTGTGCGCGAATTCGACAGGGGTGCGCGCGATCTGGTCGGCCGGCGGGGCGACGGCCATCGCGGACTCGATCTCGCGGTCGGTGGGGGACACGATCTGGATGCCGCCGTCGACGTAGACTTTGTAACCGTTGTCGGTCGCCGGGTTGTGGGAGGCCGTGATCTGTACCCCGGCGGCGGCGCCGGTGTCACGTACCGCAAACGCGACCACCGGCGTGGGTAACGGCCCGGGCAGAAGTATCACCGTAAATCCCTGGGCCGCAAAGACTTCAGCCGTCACCGTGGCGAACGCGGCCGAACCGTGGCGGGCGTCGCGGCCGACCACCACCGCGCAACCGGCCCGGCCGGCGGCGGAGAGCACCCGCGCCACCGCCCAGCTGGCGCGCGAGACCACTGCGACGTTCATCGCGTCGGGCCCGCCGCGTACCGGTCCGCGCAGGCCCGCGGTGCCGAACACGAGCGGACGGGCGAACCGCGCCGCGAGTTCGGCGGGGCCGCAGGCGGCGAGCTCGGCGGCCGTGGCCGCGTCGGGATCGTGTGCGATCCACTCCTCGGGCGTCATACCCGGGCTATCACGCCGGCCAGCAGGGTGCCGATCCGGCGAGCCGAGGCGGCCCCGGCGGCGAGCACCTCGGCGTGGCTGAGCGCCTGGCCGCCGATCCCGGCGGCCAGGTTGGTCACCAGCGACACCCCCAGCACCTCGGCGCCGGCTGCGCGGGCCGCGATGGTCTCGTGCACCGTCGACATGCCCACCAGGTCGGCACCCAGCGTGCGCAGCATCCGGATCTCGGCCGGCGTCTCGTAGTGGGGCCCGGGCAGGCAGGCGTACACCCCCTCGGTCAGCTCGGGATCGGCGTCGCGGGCGAGCCGGCGCAGCCGCGCCGCGTAGGCGTCGGTCAGGTCCACGAACTGCGGACCGGTCAGCGGGGACCGCGCGGTCAGGTTCAGGTGGTCGCTGATCAGCACCGGCCGGCCCACGGTCAGGTCGCCGCGTAGCCCGCCGGCCGCGTTGGTGAGCACCACGACGCGCGCGCCGGCCGCGTAGGCCGCCCGCACCGGGTGCACGACGTGGCGCAGGTCGTGGCCCTCGTAGGCGTGCACCCGGCCGACCAGTACCAGCACCCGGTGCCCGCCGATCGGCATCGACAGCAGCTCACCGCTGTGCCCGGCGGCACTCGGCGGGGTGAACCCGGGCACCTCGGCCTGGGGGAGCGTGGCGGTGGCCGAGCCCAGGGCCGCGACCGCCGAGGACCAGCCGGAGCCGAGAACGACGGCGACATCGTGCCGCGGCACCCCGGTGCGCTCGGCGATGACCCGCGCCGCCCGAACGGCGAGGTCGTCGGTGTCGGTCGCGGCGTCGCTCATACTTGGCGAGCCTAGCCTGGCTGGGGCGCCTCGCCCGGCGATCGCGCCGTGACCTCGTCGATGTAGTAGTGCCGCAGCGCATTGTCGCGTTCCAGCGCCGAGCGGCACGTCAGCGCGTCACCCTGCGTGGTGAACGGCTCCGCCATAACAAAACACACGTCGTCCCAGAAGAAGCCGTCGAGCACGTACCAACCGGGTGCCAGGCCGGCGGTGTGCCGCTCGATCATCGCCATGCGGTGTCTCATCGAGTGCTCGGCCCCGACCCCGTTTCCTGCCGCGCTGTTCTCCGGTGTTTTATGCGCGGTCGGAGTGAGAACGGGCGCCGAGCAGCGGCGGCTGGCCACGGAGTCTGAAGGCGGGGCGTCACAGCCCGAACAGGCCCGACTGCCCGTCCCCCGGGTTGAACCAGCCCGAGCTCGAGGCGCCCAGGTTCGCGAAGCCCGAACTGAGCCCGCTGCCGATGTCGAAGAAGCCGGTGTTGCCGCCCGCCTCCCCGCCGCCCGCGTTTCCGACGCCGACGTTGTTGGTCCCGGTGTTGAAGAAGCCAGTGTCGCCCCCTAACGATCCGTAGTTGAAGAAGCCGGTGTTCTCTCCTTGGGCGTTGGTGTTGAAGAACCCGGTGTTCCACGTGTCCTGGCCCGGGAGGTCTGCCGAGTTGAAGAAGCCGGAGTTGAGGTTGCCGCCGGTGTTGAAGAAGCCCGACGCGCCGGTGCCGGTGTTGCCGAAGCCCGAGCTGGCCACCGATTGGGTGGCCGAACTGCCCACGCCCGTGTTCACACTGCCCGCGTCGAACAGTCCCGTGTTGGTGTTGCCCGAGTTCGCGATCCCGGTGTTGAAGTTGCCCGCGTTGTCGAAGCCGGTGTTCCAGAAGCCCGGGTTGAAGCTGCCCGTGTTACTGTCCCCCGAGTTGAAGCTGCCCGTGTTCCCATAGCCCGCGTTCGCCACGCCCATGTCGTTGAAGCCCCCGTTGCCGAAGCCGACATTTATGCCGTTGCCCGCGAGTGCGTTTTGGCCCGCGTTGCCGATGCCGGTGTCGCCGCCGCCGGAGTTGCCGAGGCCGGTGGCGATCTGGCCGGAGTTGAACAACCCGGTGTCGGTGAGCCCGGAGTTGCCGATGCCGAAGCTGTTGTTGCCGGAGTTGAAGAATCCGATGTCGTTGTTGCCGGAGTTGCCGAAGCCGATGTCGTTGCTGCCGGAGTTCAAGCCGCCGAAACCGATCTGGTTGTTGCCGGTGAGTCCGAAACCGATGTCGCCGGTGCCGCTGTTGCCGAAGCCGATGTTGCCGGCGCCGGTGTTACCGAAGCCCCAGTTGTTGTTGCCGAGGTTGCCGAAGCCGATATTGCCGAAGCCCGCGTCGCCGCCGGCCCCGCTGTTTCCGAAGCCGATGTTGCCGCCGCCGACGTTGCCGATGCCGATGTTGTTGACGCCGAGGTTGCCCAGACCGACGTTGCCGATCCCCGCCGTGGCATCGAGGCCGGCGTTGCCGAAGCCGATGTTGTAGTTGCCGATGTTGCCGCCGCCGATGTTGAAATTCGACGTGACCCCGTAGTACGAGCTCCCGTTGCCGAAGCCCAGGTTGGTGCTGCCGAAGTTCCCGGCACCGAGGTTGTGGATGCCGATGTTGGCGCTGCCGAGGTTCTGGGAGCCGATGTTGGCGTTGCCCAGGTTCAGGTTGCCGGTGTTGCCGTTGCCCAGGTTCAGGCCGCCGAGGTTGCCGACGCCCAGGTTGACGTTGGGCAGGCTCAGCTGGGCCGTCGTGCCCTGCAGCGCGGCCTGCACCGAGAACAACTGCGTGGCCGCGGCCGACGCGCCGGCGTGATAGCCGGTCATGGCGGCCACGTCCTGGGCCCAGAGCTGTTCGTAGTGGGCCTCCACGGCGGCGATCGCCGGGGCGTTCTGGCCGAACAAGTTCGAGGTCACCAGCGAGATCAGCTGGCCGCGGTTGGCCGCGACCACGCCTGGGTGCACGGTCGCGGCGAATGCTGCCTCGAACGCCGAGGCCGTCGCCCGGGCCTGGTGGCCCGCCGACTGTGCGTGCGCGCCGGCGGCGCTGAGAAAGCCCGCGTACGGGGTGGCCGCGGCTGCCATGGCCGTGGCGGCGGGCCCCTGCCAGGCCTCACCCGTGAGCCCCGAGGTCACCGCCGAAAACGACGAGGCCGCGGCCTGTAATTCGTCGGCCAGCCCATCCCACGCCGACGCGGCTTCCAGCATCGGGCCCGGCCCGGCGCCGCTGTAGAGCAATGCCGAATTGATCTCCGGGGGCCACACCAAGAAACTCATTACTCACGGTCCCTTCTCGGCGGACCCGTGGTGGTGGCCGACCGCCGTCGTCGCCCCCACGCGAACGTGGCTCAGAAAAAAGCCAGCGTGACTCTAACGTTCGAGCGCGCGCAACGTCATTAGCCACACCAACTATCAATGGAAAATTCTTCCAGCCTGGAACCGCGGACCAGGCGATCGGGTGCGGGGCCGCGGTGGCGAACTCCGGCGTGTGTCAAGATCGCCCGCATGGGTTTTCGTAGCCGGTTCATCATCGGTTCGGGCGTCGGTTCGGGCGTCGGTTCGGGCGTCGGTTCGGGCGTCGGTTTGGGCGTCGGTTTGGGCGTCGTCGTGGTGATTGCGGGCGCGGCGCTCACGGGTCCCGCGCCGTCCGCCCGGGCCGACGGGTGCGCCGATGTCCAGTTGATCTTCGCCCGCGGCACCGCCGAACCGCCCGGCCTGGGGGCCGAAGGAGAAGCGCTGCTGGCCGCGCTGCGGCCCGCGCTGGGCTCGCGCAGTGTTGACAGCTATGCGGTGAACTACCCGGCCAGCTACAACTTCCTGACCACCGCCGACGGCGCCAACGACGCCCGCGACCACATCGCCGAGATGACCGAGCGCTGCCCGTCGACGAAGCTGGCGCTCGGCGGCTTCTCGCAGGGCGCGTCCGTGGTCTCGATGCTGGCGGGGGTGCCGCCCGTCGGACCGACCATCGGCAACGTGGGATCGGCCCCCGCACTGGATCCTGATCTGGCGGCCAAGGTGCGGGCGGTCGCGGTGTTCGGCAACCCCGGCAACCGCTTCGACACGCCGCTCTCGACCACAGGTGAGTTCGCCGGCCGCACAATCGACCTGTGCAGCGCCGGTGATCCCGTGTGCGTCGTCGGTGGTCGCGACCGCGATGCGCACCACGACTACGCGGCGCCGCCCTACCCCGGCGAGGCGGCCACATTCATCGCCGGACTGGTCTAGGCGTCATCGTGCGGCAGGGCCCGAATGCGGCGGTGAGATACTGCGAGAATGCCCACCGCCACCGCACCTGACACTGTCGAGGACATCGTGCGGCGCTGTGGCGCCGACCTCGTCGAGCTGTCCCACGCCATCCACGCCGAGCCCGAGCTCGCCTTCGCCGAATACCGCAGCTGCGCCAAGGTTCAGGCGCTGGTCGCCGAGCGCGGGTTCGAGATCACCGCACCCGCCGGTGGTTTGGACACCGCGTTTCGCGCCGACTTCGGCAGCGGCCCGCTGGTGGTCGGCGTCTGCGCGGAATACGACGCGCTGCCCGAGATCGGGCACGCCTGCGGCCACAACATCATCGCGGCATCCGCGGTGGGAACCGCCTTGGCGCTGGCCGAGGTGGCCGACGAGCTCGGTTTGACGGTGGCACTGCTGGGAACACCGGCCGAGGAGGCCGGCGGCGGCAAGGTGTTGCTGCTGGAGGCGGGGATCTTCGACGATGTCGCGGTGGCGGTGATGGCGCATCCCGGGCCGTCCGACATCGCCGCAGCCCGGTCGCTGGCGCTGTCGGAGGCGATCGTGCGCTACCGCGGCAAGGAGTCGCATGCGGCGGTCGCCCCCTATCTGGGGGTCAACGCCGCCGACGCGGTGACCGTCGCGCAGGTGGCGATCGGGGTGCTGCGCCAGCAACTCGCCCCGGACCAGCTCGTGCACGGGATCGTCACCGACGGCGGCCAGGCGGTCAACGTCATCCCCGGCCGTGCCGCGATCCAGTACGCGATGCGGGCGGCCGAATCGGAGTCGCTGCGAGCGCTGGAGGGCAGGATATTTGCATGCTTTGCCGCCGGCGCCCTGGCCGCCGGCTGCGAACACGAAATCGACCGGCCCGCACCGCCCTACGCCGAACTCAAACCCGACCCCTGGCTGGCCGCAGTGTGCCGTGCGGAGATGCGCAGGCTCGGGCGCGAGCCGGTGGCCCCCGAGGTGGAGGCGGCGCTGCCGATGGGCAGCACCGACATGGGCAACGTGACGCAGGTGCTGCCGGGGATCCATCCGGTGATCGGCGTCGACGCCGGCGGTGCCACCGTGCACCAGCGCGCCTTCGCCGCGGCCGCGGCCGGGCCCAGCGCCGACCGGGCTGTCGTCGAGGCCGCGATCATGTTGGCGCGCAGCGTGGTCCGCCTGGCCGAAAGTCGCGCAGAACGCGACCGGGTGCTGGCGGCCCGAGAACGGCGGGTCCACTCATGACGAGCCTGGGCGACGTCGCCGCCTCATGGCTGGCCGGACACACCGACGACCTGGTCGACTGGCGCCGGCACATCCACCGCCATCCGGAGCTGGGGCGTCAGGAGTACGCCACCACGCAGTTCGTCGCCGAACGGCTGGCCGAGGCGGGACTGAATCCGAAGGTGCTGCCCGGCGGCACCGGGCTGACGTGCGACATCGGCCCCGAGCACGAGCCGCGGATCGCGTTGCGGGCTGACATGGACGCGTTGCCCATGGCCGAGCGGACCAACGCGCCGTACGCCTCGCGAATGCCCGACGCCGCGCACGCCTGCGGCCACGACGCGCACACCGCGATCCTGCTGGGCGCCGCGCAGGCGCTGGCGTCGGCGCCCGAGCTGCCGGTGGGCGTGCGGTTCATCTTCCAGGCCGCCGAGGAGTTGATGCCCGGCGGCGCCATCGACGCCATCGCGGCCGGGGTGCTGGCCGGCGTGACCCGGATTTTCGCCCTGCACTGCGACCCGCACCTGGTGGTCGGGAAGGTGGCGGTGCGGCAGGGTCCCATCACCTCGGCGGCCGACTCGATCGAGATCACGCTGCATTCGCCGGGTGGGCACACGTCGCGTCCGCACCTGACCGCCGACCTGGTCTACGGGCTGGGCACCCTGATCACCGGCCTGCCCGGGGTACTCTCGCGTCGCATCGACCCGCGAAACGGCACGGTGCTGGTGTGGGGTGCGGTCAACGCGGGCGTGGCCGCCAACGCCATTCCCCAGTCGGGGGTGCTGTCGGGCACCGTCCGAACGGCCAGCCGGCAGGCGTGGGTGTCCCTCGAGGGGATCATCCGCGAGGCGACCGCCGCGCTGCTGTCGCCGCTGGGGATCGAGCACACCATGCGATACCGCCGCGGGGTGCCGCCGGTGGTCAACGAGGAGGTCGCGACGCACATCCTCACGCATGCGATCGAGGCCATCGGCCCCGACGTGCTGGCCGACACCCGGCAGTCCGGTGGGGGTGAGGACTTCTCCTGGTACCTGGAGGAGATCTCCGGCGCGATGGCGCGACTGGGCGTGTGGTCGGGCGAGGGTGCGCAACTGGACTTGCACCA
>NZ_JBMIOP010000188.1:0-14379 GCF_049197365.1 Mycobacterium sp. THU-M104 | reverse complement strand
CGGCCGTTCTACTGGCGCAACGTGCTCGACGCGGTGCAGGGCCGCACCCTCGAGGAGGCGGTCGAGGGCAAGGTGGTGCTCATCACCGGCGGGTCGTCGGGCATCGGGGAGGCGGCCGCGAAGAGAATCGCGCAGGCGGGTGGGGTCGTGGTGCTGGTCGCCCGCACCCGCGAGAACCTCGAGAAGGTCGCCGCTGAAATCCGGGCGATCGGCGGCACCGCCCACGTCTACCCGTGCGACCTCTCGGACACCGACGCGATCGCCGCGATGGCCGACCAGGTCCTCGCCGAACTGGGCGGTGTCGACGTCCTGGTCAACAACGCGGGCCGCTCGGTCCGGCGCTCGCTGGCGCTGTCCCACGACCGGATCCACGACTACCAGCGGACCATGCAGCTCAACTACCTGGGCGCCGTTCAGCTCATTTTGAAGTTCATCCCCGGGATGCGGGAGCGCGGCTCGGGTCAGGTCATCAACGTGTCATCGCTCGGCGTGCAGACGCGCGCGCCGCGCTTCGGCGCCTACATCGCCAGCAAGGCCGCGCTGGACAGCCTGTGCGACTCGCTGCAGGCCGAGACCCTCAACGACGGCGTCCGGTTCACCACGGTGCACATGGCGCTGGTGCGCACCCCGATGATCAGCCCCACCACGATCTACGAGAAGTTCCCGGCGCTGACGCCCGAACAGGCCGCGGGTGTGATCGCCGACGCGATCGTGCACCGGCCCCGGCGGGCGGGTTCGCCGTTCGGCCAGTTCGCCGCTGTCGCCGACGCGGTGAACCCGGCGGTCATGGACATGGTGCGCAGCCGCGCCTTCGGCATGTTCCGCGACTCCGCGGCCGCCAAGGGCGTCGAATCCGCCTCCGAGACAGCCGAACTGGACAAACGGAGCGAGACGTTCGTGCGGGCGACCCGCGGGATACATTGGTGACACGGGGAAGACTGGTAACACGATGAGCCTTCCGAAACCCGACAACCACACCACCGTCGTCATCACCGGCGCTTCCTCTGGCATCGGCGCCGAACTGGCGCGGGGACTGGCGCGCCGCGGCTTCCCGCTGCTGCTGGTCGCGCGACGGCGCGAGCGCCTCGATGAACTGGCCGACGAGATAGGCGAGGACTACTCCGTCGGCGTGGAGGTCCTGCCCCTGGATCTGTCCGCCCCGCGGAAGCGCGGCGAGTTGGCCGAACGGCTGCGCAGCGACCCGATCGGCGGGTTGTGCAACAGCGCCGGGTTCGGCACCAGTGGGCTGTTCCATACGCTGCCGCTCGACCGCGAGAGCGAAGAAGTCACCCTCAACGCGCTGGTGCTCATGGAGCTCACCCACGCCGCCCTGCCCGGCATGGTCGCGCGCGGCGCCGGTGCGGTGATGAACATCGCGTCGATCGCCGGGTTCCAGCCGATTCCCTACATGGCGGTCTATGCGGCCACCAAGGCCTTCGTGCAGACTTTTTCCGAGTCCGTCCACGAGGAGTTGCACGGGACCGGGGTGTCGGTCACCTGTCTGTGCCCGGGGCCGGTCCCGACCGAGTGGGCCGAGATCGCCAACGCCGAGCGCTTCAGCGTTCCGGCGGCGCAGGTCTCCCCGCGCGACGTCGCCGAGGCTGCGATCGAGGGAATGCTCGCCGGCAAGCGCAGCGTGGTGCCCGGAGTGGTGCCCAAGGCGGTCAGCATGGGCGGCAGGTTCGCGCCGCGCAGCCTGCTGCTGCCCGCACTGCGGATCGGTCAGCGCCTGCGCGGCGGCCCCGACCGCTGACATGCCGCCGAGTCCCCGGACCCGCACGACACACTTTGCGACACGCCCGAAAGCCGTCGGTCCTCGGTCATAGACTGGCGTGCCTATGAGCGGTTCATTCCAGTCCTCCTTCGTGCACCTGCACAACCACACCGAGTACTCGATGTTGGACGGTGCCGCGAAGATCACGCCGATGCTCGCCGAGGTGGAGCGGCTGGGGATGCCCGCGGTCGGGATGACCGACCACGGAAACATGTTCGGCGCCAGCGAGTTCTACAACGCGGCCACCAAGGCCGGGATCACGCCGATCATCGGTGTCGAGGCGTATATCGCTCCCGCTTCCCGCTTCGACACCCGGCGGATCCTGTGGGGGGACCCGGGCCAGAAGTCAGACGACGTCTCGGGCAGCGGCTCCTACACGCACCTGACGATGGTCGCCGAGAACGCCACCGGACTGCGCAACCTGTTCAGGCTGTCCTCGCTGGCCTCCTTCGAGGGCCAGCTCGGCAAGTGGTCCCGCATGGACGCCGAGCTCATCGCCGAACACGCCGAGGGCATCATCGCCACCACCGGGTGCCCGTCGGGGGAGGTGCAGACGCGCCTTCGCCTGGGTCAGGGCCGCGAGGCGCTGGAATCGGCCGCCAAGTGGCGCGAGATCTTCGGCGCGCAGAACTACTTCCTGGAGCTGATGGACCACGGGCTGTCCATCGAGCAACGGGTTCGCGAGGGTCTGCTCGAGATCGGCCGCAAGCTCGGTATCCCGCCGCTGGCCACCAACGACTGCCACTACGTCACCCGCGACGCGGCCCACAACCACGAGGCGCTGCTGTGCGTGCAGACAGGCAAGACACTCTCGGACCCGAACCGGTTCAAGTTCGACGGCGACGGCTACTACCTGAAATCGGCCGCCGAGATGCGGCAGATCTGGGACGACGAGATACCCGGGGCGTGTGACTCCACGCTGCTGATCGCCGAGCGGGTTCAGTCGTATGCCGACGTGTGGGAGCCGCGCAACCGGATGCCGATCTTCCCGGTGCCCGAGGGCCACGATCAGGCGACCTGGCTGCACCACGAGGTGATGGCGGGACTGCGGCGGCGTTTCGGGTCCGGGGTGAGCCAGGACTACATCGACCGCGCCGAGTATGAGATCAAGGTCATCTGCGACAAGGGCTTCCCGTCGTACTTCCTGATCGTCGCCGACCTGATCAACTACGCGCGCTCGGTCGACATCCGGGTGGGGCCGGGGCGTGGGTCGGCGGCCGGCTCGCTGGTGGCCTACGCGCTGGGCATCACCAACATCGACCCGATTCCGCACGGGCTGCTGTTCGAGCGCTTCCTCAACCCCGAGCGCCCGTCGGCACCCGACATCGACATCGACTTCGACGACCGCCGCCGTGGCGAGATGGTGCGCTACGCCGCCGACAAGTGGGGACAGGACCGGGTCGCCCAGGTGATCACCTTCGGTACCATCAAAACCAAAGCTGCGCTCAAGGATTCGGCGCGAATTCACTACGGGCAGCCCGGGTTCGCCATCGCCGACCGGATCACCAAGGCGCTGCCGCCGCCGATCATGGCCAAGGACATCCCCCTCGCGGGGATCACCGATCCGGCCCACGAGCGCTACAAGGAGGCCGCCGAGGTCCGGGGCCTGATCGAGACCGACCCCGACGTGCGCACCATCTATCAGACCGCGCGCGGCCTGGAGGGCCTGATCCGCAACGCCGGTGTGCACGCCTGCGCGGTGATCATGAGCAGCGAGCCGCTCACCGAGGCGATCCCGCTCTGGAAGCGGCCGCAGGACGGCGCCATCATCACCGGCTGGGACTACCCGTCGTGCGAGGCCATCGGCCTGCTGAAGATGGACTTCCTGGGCCTACGCAACCTCACGATAATCGGTGACGCGATCGCGAACATCAAGGCCAACAGGGGCATCGACTTCGATCTGGAATCGCTGCCGCTGGACGACAAGCCCACCTACGAGCTGCTCGGCCGGGGCGACACGCTGGGCGTGTTCCAGCTCGACGGTGGGCCGATGCGCGACCTGCTGCGCCGCATGCAGCCCACCGAGTTCAACGACATCGTCGCCGTGCTGGCGTTGTACCGGCCGGGGCCGATGGGGATGAACGCCCACAACGACTACGCGGACCGCAAAAACGGCCGTCAGCCGATCAAACCCATCCATCCCGAACTCGAGGAACCGCTGCGCGAGATCCTCTCCGAGACCTACGGACTGATCGTCTACCAAGAGCAGATCATGTTGATCGCGCAGAAGGTGGCCTCCTACACGATGGGCAAGGCCGACGCGCTGCGCAAGGCGATGGGCAAGAAGAAGCTCGAGGTGCTCGAGGCGGAGTACCAGGGTTTCCGCGAAGGCATGGCCAACAACGGCTTCTCCGAAAAAGCCGTGAAGGCGTTGTGGGACACCATCCTTCCGTTCGCCGGATATGCGTTCAACAAGTCGCACGCCGCCGGCTACGGCCTGGTGTCGTACTGGACCGCCTACCTGAAGGCCAATTACCCGGCCGAATACATGGCCGGCCTGCTCACCTCGGTGGGCGACGACAAGGACAAGGCCGCGGTGTATCTGGCCGACTGCCGAAAGCTGGGCATCACGGTGTTGCCCCCGGACGTCAACGAGTCCCTGGTGAACTTCGCCTCGGTGGGCAAAGACATCCGCTTCGGGCTGGGCGCGGTGCGCAACGTCGGCGCCAACGTGGTCGGTTCGTTGATCAAGACCCGCAGCGAGAAGGGGAAGTTCACCGACTTCTCGGACTACCTGAACAAGATCGACATCGCGGCGTGCAACAAGAAAGTCACCGAGTCGCTGATCAAGGCGGGCGCGTTCGATTCGCTCGGTCATGCCCGCAAGGGCCTGTTCCTGGTGCACACCGACGCCGTCGACTCCGTGCTGGGCACCAAGAAGGCCGAGGCGATGGGTCAATTCGACCTGTTCGGAGGCGACACCGGGTGCACCGAGTCGGTGTTCACCATCAAGGTGCCCGTGGACGAGTGGGAAGACAAACACAAGCTGGCGCTCGAGCGGGAGATGCTGGGCCTGTATGTCTCCGGGCATCCGCTGAACAAGGTGGCGCACCTGCTGACCGCCCAGGTGGACACGCAGATCCCGGCCATCCTGGACGGCGATGTCCCCAACGAGACCCAGGTACGGGTGGGCGGCATCCTCGCGTCGGTGAACAGGCGGGTGAACAAGAACGGGATGCCCTGGGCATCAGCGCAATTGGAGGATCTCACGGGTGGCATCGAGGTGATGTTCTTCCCGCACGCCTACTCCACGTACGGCGCCGACATCGCCGACGACGCGGTGGTGCTGGTCAACGCGAAGGTGGCGATCCGCGACGACCGCATCGCCCTGATCGCCAACGAACTGGTGGTGCCCGACTTCTCCAGCGCGCAGGTGGACCGGCCGCTGTCGGTCAGCTTGCCCACCCGGCAGTGCACCGTCGACAAAGTGAGCGCGCTCAAACAGGTGCTGGCGCGTCATCCCGGAACCTCGCAGGTGCACCTGCGGCTCATCAGTGGGGACCGCATCACCACCTTGGAGTTGGACCAGTCGCTGCGGGTGACGACATCGCCGGCGTTGATGGGCGACCTCAAGGAGTTGCTCGGCCCGGGTTGTCTGGGCGGTTAGGCCGCGTCGGAGCTCAGCCGCCACGCCGGCGCCGACGATCACCGGTGATCCGGACGGCGGCGACGATCGATGTCGTGGCGCTACTGTGATGTCGACCATAGCGTGCCGGCCAAGGAGGACCGAGATGACGCCAACCGAGCGTCCGTCAACCATGTGTGAGGCGTTCCAGCGCACCGCGTCGATCGATCCGGGCGCCGTCGCGCTGCGGACGCCGGGCAACACCCGGACAGTGACGTGGCGGGAGTATGCCGAGCAGGTGCGCAGGGTTGCCGCGGGCCTGGCAGGGTTGGGTGTCAGGCGGGGCGACACGGTGTCGCTGATGATGGCCAATCGGATCGAGTTCTATCCCCTGGAAGTGGGAGCCCAACACGCCGGCGCCACGTCCTTCTCGGTCTACAACACGCTGCCCCCCGAGCAGCTGGTGTACCTGTTCGACAACGCGGCCACCAAGGTGGTCATCTGCGAGGAGCAGTACGTAGAGCGCATCCGCGCCAGCGGGGCGTCCATCGAGCACATGGTCTGTATCGACGGAGCCCCGGCCGGAACCATCTCGGTGGATGAGTTGTTCGCGGCTGCGCCCGCGGACTTCGACTTCGACTCTGCATGGCGAGCCGTGCGCCCCGAGGACGTCGTCACGTTGATCTACACCTCGGGGACGACGGGAAACCCCAAGGGGGTGGAGATGACCCACACCAATCTGCTGTTCGAGGGGTATGCCCTCGACGAGGTGCTCGGGATCCGGTTCGGGGACCGGGTGACCTCTTTCCTGCCCTCGGCGCACATCGCGGACCGAATGTGCAACCTCTACCTCCAAGAGATGTTCGGCACCCAAATCACTGCGGTGTCCGACGGCCGCGCCATTGTCGCGGCGCTGCCCGACGCGCGGCCGACGATCTGGGGGGCGGTGCCCCGGGTGTGGGAAAAGCTCAAGGCCGCAATCGAGTTCGCAGTCAATCAGGAAGCGGACGAGGACGCGCGGCGGGCCCTGCAATGGGCGCTGTCGGTGGCCGCCGCACGCGCGGCCGCCGCACTCGCCGGTGAGCCCATGTCCGGCGATCTCGCGGCGGACTGGGAACGGGCTGACGAGCTGGTGCTGTCCACGCTGCGCGAGCGAATCGGTTTCGCTGAGCTGCGCTGGGCGATTTCGGGTGCGGCCCCGATCCCCCGGGAGACTCTCGGGTTCTTCGCCGGCATCGGTATCCCCATCGCTGAGGTGTGGGGAATGTCCGAGCTCAGCTGCGTGGCCTGCACCTGCCATCCGCGTGACGCGCGGCTGGGTGCGGTCGGCAAACTGCTCCCCGGCCTGGAGGGCAAGATCGCCGAAGACGGCGAGTACCTGGTACGCGGTCCACTGGTGATGAAGGGCTATCGCAAGGAACCGGCCAAGACCGCCGAGGCGATCGACGCCGAAGGTTGGCTACACACCGGCGACATCATCGACGTCGATACCGACGGTTACCTGCGGGTGGTCGACCGCAAGAAGGAGCTGATCATCAACGCGGCCGGAAAGAACATGTCGCCGGCCAACATCGAGAACACCATTCTCGCCGCGTGTCCGATGATCGGAGTGATGATCGCCATCGGTGACGGGCGGCCCTACAACACCGCGCTGCTGGTGTTCGACGCCGACTCGGTCGGCCCCTACGCGGCCGAACACGGCCTGCTCGACGCCTCACCGTCCGCGCTGGCAGCCCACCCCGAGATCATCGCCCGGGTCGCCGCGGGAGTCGCGCAGGGCAATGCGAAATTGGCGCGAGTCGAGCAGATCAAGCGGTTCCGTATCCTGCCGACGCTGTGGGAGCCGGGCGGCGACGAGATCACCCTGACCATGAAACTCAAGCGTAAGCCGATCATGGAGAAATACGCGGCCGAGGTCGAGGAACTCTATCTGTCCGCTCCGCCCCCTGAGGTCCACGAGCCCTCGCGTATCGGGACGGTGCAACCGGCGTGAGCGGGGGAGCGGCCACGGCCGCGCGCGAAATCGGCCGGGTGGGTGTGCGGAAACTCCTGCAGCGCAGCGGGATCCGTGGCGAATCGACGGCGCCACTGGCAACCGACCCCACCGAGGTGAGTCAGCTGTTGGCCGCGCGCTGGTACGACGGGCGGCTCGGCGTGCTGGCCTCGGAGCTGGGACGCGATCCTGACGACGTACGCGCCGAGGCCGCCGGCTACCTGCGGGAGATGGCGGCTTCACTGGATGAACACGCGGTGCAAGCGTGGCGCGGGTTCAGCCGCTGGCTCATGCGCGCCTACGACGTGCTTGTCGACGAGGACCAGATCGCGGCGCTGCGACAGCTGGACCGCAAGGCGACTCTGGCGTTCGCCTTCTCGCATCGTTCCTACCTCGACGGCATGTTGCTGCCCGAGGTGATCATGGCCAGCCGCCTGTCCCCGGCGCTGACGTTCGGCGGGGCCAACCTGAACTTCTTCCCGATGGGTGCATGGGCCAAGCGCACCGGCGCGATCTTCATCCGTCGCCAGACCAAAGACCTCCCGGTCTACCGGTTCGCGCTGCGGGCCTACGCCGCGCAACTGGTGCAGAATCACGCCAACCTGACCTGGTCGATCGAAGGGGGACGCACCAGGACCGGAAAGCTGCGACCGCCGGTGTTCGGAATTCTGCGCTACCTTGCCGATGCCGTCGACGAAATCGACGGCCCCGAGGTGTATCTGGTTCCCACGTCCATCGTCTATGACCAGTTGCACGAGGTCGAGGCCATGACCACCGAGGCCTACGGGGCCGCCAAACGTCCCGAGGACCTTCGCTTTCTGGTCCGGCTCGCGCGCCAGCAGGGTCACCGGCTGGGCCGGGTGTACCTGGATTTCGGCGAGCCGCTGCCGCTGCGCAAGCGTCTGGAGGAGCTGCGCGGCGACGAGTCGGGCACCGGGACCGAGATCGAACGCATCGCCTTGGATGTGGAGCACCGCATCAACCGGGCCGCGCCGGTCACGCCGACCGCGGTGGTCAGCCTCGCGCTGCTGGGCGCGGACCGCTCCTTGTCGATCAACGAAGTTCTGGCCACCGTGCAACCCCTGGCGAGCTACATCGCCGCGCGCAACTGGGCGGTGGCCGGCGCGGCGGACCTGACCAACCGGTCCACGATCCGATGGACCCTGCACCAGCTCGTCGCCTCGGGAGTGGTCAGCGTCTACGACGCCGGCACCGAGGCGGTGTGGGGCATCGGCACCGAGCAGCACCTGGTCGCGGCGTTCTACCGCAACACCGCGATCCACATTCTCGTCGACCGGGCCATCGCCGAGATCGCGCTGGTGGCGGCGTGCGAGTCGAGCGGCGTGGTGGCCCCGGCGGCCGTGCGCGACGAGGCGCTGCGGCTGCGGGAGTTGCTGAAGTTCGAGTTCTTGTTCTCGGGGCGGGCGCAGTTCGAGAAGGAGCTCGCCGACGAGATCCGGCTGATCGCGCCCGCCGAAGACCCTGTCGACACCACCAAGTCCTACCGCGCCGACGACGTCCGGCGGCTGCTGGAATCCGCCGACGTGCTGTTGGCGCACCTGGTGCTGCGCCCATTCCTGGACGCGTACCACATCGTCGCCGACCGGCTGGCCGCCTACGAGGACGAATCCTTCGACGAGGAGGTTTTTACGGCCGAGTGCCTGGAGGTGGGCAAGCAGTGGGAGCTGCAGCGCCGGATCGCCAGCGCCGAGTCGAGGTCGACGGAGCTGTTCAAGACCGCGTTGCGCCTGGCCCGGCACCGTGAGCTCCTGGACGGAGCCGACGGAGCCGACGGAGCCGACGGAGCCGACGAAGCACACGGAGCCGACATGGCCAAACGCCGTCGGCAGTTTGCCGACGAGATCGCCGCGGCGACAAGAAGAGTCAACGAGATCGCGGAGCTGGCGCGGGTGCGGTGATTTCGGCCGGTGGGCATCGCGACGGTCCGCCGGCCCGTCGTGGCGGCAGGTTCGCTTGCCGGTGGCCTTAGAGTTGGCGGTATGCCACTTTCCGGTGAATACGCACCCAGCCCCTGGGATTGGTCCCGCGAGCAAGCAGAGAAGTTCGCCGAGTCCGGCGGAACCGAGGCCAACGAATTGCGGGGCATGCCCATCGTCTTGCTGACCACCGTCGGAGCCAAGACCGGCAAGCTGCGCAAGACGCCGCTGATGCGCGTCGAGCACAACGGCGAGTACGCGTGCGTCGCGTCGCTCGGCGGGGCGCCCAAGAACCCGGTCTGGTACTACAACGTGAAGAAGAACCCGCGGGTCGAACTGCAGGACGGCGGCGTCACCCGCGACTACGAAGCCCGCGAGGTGTTCGGTGAGGAAAAGGCCGCGTGGTGGGAGCGCGCTGTGGCGGCCTATCCGGATTACGCCGACTACCAGAAGAAGACCGAACGCCAGATTCCGGTGTTCGTGCTGACCCCCGTCAGCTGACGCTCCGCCCGGGTGGTCATGGCACCATTGAGCGGTGTCCGCCCACCTGAGCCATCCCCCGAGCACCTCACCGGTGTGTCCGCTTTCGGCGGTGGACATCGACGGCGCGGCCAGACGGATCGCCCAGGTCGTCGCGCCCACGCCGCTGCAGTTCAGCGATCGGCTGTCGGCAATCACCGGTGCGCGGGTCTACCTCAAGCGCGAAGACCTGCAGATCGTGCGCTCCTACAAGATCCGGGGGGCCTACAACCTGCTGGTGCAGCTCTCCGGCGAGGAGCTGGCCGCCGGCGTGGTGTGCTCGTCGGCGGGCAACCACGCGCAGGGTTTCGCGTATGCGTGCCGGAGGCTGGGCGTGCGCGGCCGCGTCTACGTCCCGGCCAAGACGCCCAAGCAGAAGCGTGACCGGATCCGCTACCACGGCGGTGAGTTCATCGAGCTGATCGTGGGAGGGTCGACCTACGACCTTGCCGCCGAGGCGGCCCTGGCCGACGTCGAACGCACCGGCGCCACCCTGGTGCCGCCGTATGACGACGCGCGGACCATGGCCGGGCAGGGCACGATCGCCGTCGAACTCCTCGCCCAACGCGACGAGCTCGGCGGGGAACCCGACCTGGTGGTCGTCCCGGTGGGCGGCGGCGGATGCATCGCCGGCATCACCACCTACCTGGCCGAGCGCACGACGAACACGTCGGTGCTGGGCGTCGAGCCGGCCGGTGCCGCGGCGATGATGGCCGCGCTGGCCGCCGGCGAGCCGGTGACGCTGGATCACGTCGACCAGTTCGTCGACGGAGCCGCGGTGCGGCGCGCGGGAACGCTGACCTACGCGGCGCTGGCCGCCGCCGGTGACATGGTGTCGATCACCGCGGTCGACGAGGGGGCCGTGTGCACCGCGATGCTGGACCTCTACCAGAACGAGGGCATCATCGCCGAGCCGGCGGGCGCGCTGTCGGTCGCCGGGCTGCTGGAAGCCGACATCGAGCCCGGATCCACGGTGGTGTGCCTGATCTCGGGCGGCAACAACGACGTCTCGCGATACGGCGAGGTGCTGGAGCGTTCGCTGGTCCACCTCGGCCTCAAGCACTACTTCCTGGTGGACTTCCCGCAGGAGCCCGGTGCGCTGCGCCGCTTCCTCGACGAGGTGCTCGGCCCCAACGACGACATCACCCTGTTCGAGTACGTCAAGCGCAACAACCGGGAAACCGGTGAGGCGCTGGTGGGTATCGAACTGGGCTCGGCCGCGGACCTGGACGGGCTGCTGGCCCGGATGCGGGCCACCGAGATCCACGTCGAGCCGCTGGCGCCGGGTTCACCGGCGTACCGCTACCTGTTGTAATCCGCGCCAGGCGGGGTAGTCGAATAGATGTTCCTTCAGACATTCCGATGCTGCGGTGACTGGCTGCGGAAACCGATGCGGCGGCCGGTCAGGGCAGGCTCGCGCGCCCTAGGAGGCCACACCCGATGCGAGACGGCGACGAGGCCAGGGTTCGACAAGTTCTCGACGTCGCGCTGCGCCTTGGCCAAGTGCTCCTGAGCTGCCAGTCGGGTACGGCAGACGTCGCGTCCACCATCATGGCGGTCACCGACGCCTATGGTCTTCCCGCCACTCATGTGGACATCGCCGCGAACGCGATCACGGTGTCCATTCCCAGAGCGGTGCCCGGCGCGCCGGTCACCGCGATGTACGTGGTGGCGTCGCGGGCGCTGGACTACACCCGCCTGCAGTCGGCCACCGACCTCGCCCAGCGCGTCGTGGACACCACACCGGAACTCGACTGGGTCCAGGAGAAGTTGGACGCCCTGGAACGGGCCGAACATCCCTACCCGAGCTGGGTTTGCACCGTCGCGCTGGGCGTGATGGCCGGCGGCTTTTCCTTGTTGTTCGGCGCCGGAGCTCTGGCGGTGGTGATCGCGACGGCGACCACCGCGCTGATCGACCGCGTCGACCGCATCCTCGGCCGCCGGCACCTGCCGAGCCTGTTCCAGCAGGTGGTCGCCGCCGCGCTGGCCACCGGCGTCACCGTCGGGCTCGACGCCGCCCATCGGCTGCCCGCCACCACTGCTCCCTCGGTGGTGGTGGCGTCTAACATCGTGGCGTTGCTGTCCGGCCTGACCAGCGTCGGCTCCGTGCAGGACGCCATCACCGGCTACCAGCTCACCGCCGCCTCCCGGATGATGGATGTCGCGCTCTCCTCGGCAGGCATCCTGGTCGGTGTCACCATCGCGCTACGGATCGGTATGGCGGCCGGCGTGGACGTCAGTGTCAGCCCCGACCTGCAGATCGCCCCCCTGCGCCTGCCCGTGGTGATCGTGGCCGGTGCGGTCGGGGCCGCCGGAGCGGCGGTCGCGAGCTACGCGCCGCGCCGGGCGGCGCTGGCGGCGGGCGCGGCGGGAGCGACCGGGTCGCTGATCTACTTCGTGATGCAACTGCTCGGGGCCGGCGTCATCGTGGATTCGTTCGTCGCCGCCGCCGCGATCGGCCTGGCCGGGTCCGTCGGTGCGCGCCGCGCCCGGGTCCCACCCCTGGTGATTGTCACGGCAGGCATCATCCCGCTGGTTCCCGGAATGGCTCTGTACCGCAGCTTCGTCGGCATGGTCAACGGGCAACCGAACGCCGGGGCCGGCGATCTGGTGGTGGCGGCGGGGACGGCGCTGGCGCTCGGCGCGGGTGTGGTGCTCGGGCCGCTGCTCGCGCCCTCGATCCGGCGCGAAGTCGCCCGCTACCGCCCTCGCGTTCACGCAGGTGCGAAACAGCACACGGTTTCCCGGTACCCCATGCCACTGCTCGCCGGTATCCGGTTTGCCGCGCGCGGGTCGATCCGCGCGGGTTCGAGGGACCCGGATCCGGGCTAGCGCAGCGAGCCCGGCCCGGACCGGGTTGTCGGATCGGGAACGCGGCGGTCGGGCGCTGTGGACATCGACCTCGGAACCCGGTCTCGCTCAATCGACGCCATTGCGGCCGGCGAGGTGTAGTGTTCAACACGAGTTCTTGGTAGCCGGCGTGAATCTGCGTTTTCGTTGCGACTGCAACGCAAATGGTTTTTTCCGACTGGTTGTGTCTGTCGATCCCCACGTTCATGTGCCGGGTCAGCCGGAAGCGAAGGGATCGTCGATGGGTCACCGGGCGTTGCGAGCGGGTCGCCGTGCGGCAGTTGTTGCGTTCGTCTCAGTCGTGACGATCTCATCACCATGAACCCGGCGGTACGTGGCCGCCGCCTGGCCAGCCCTGTTCGGCTTGCCCTGGCTGCAGAACTGGGTTCGGCCGTCGACGGGGCGTGGTGGCCGCACACCTCCTCGATCGCGGCCGAACTCCCCGAACTGGTGGGTGCCCTGTCCGCGCGCTTGGGGGAGATCGTCGACATCAGCATCAACTGGTCGTCGCTGGAAAGCTCCCCGGACCTGGACGCGCTGAACCGGGTTCGGGTCGGCGACGCCGGCCGGGTTGTCGGTCGCCAGCGACTGATGGTGGTCGTCGGTAGCCGGGCCTGCGCCAACCTGCTGGTGGTGCCGTGCAGAACCTCTGCCACTCTGGCGACGATGGTGTTGCGGCAAGCCGCGGCCCTTCCCGTCGCTCGGGTGGAACGCGACAGTCAAGAATTTCGGACCGGCGCAGACATCATGCGTGCAGCGCGCACCGAGAGTGCGAGCTCTGGCCAGCGCTGGCCGGATGATCGCGGTGCTCCTGCCGAAGCGGCTGTGACCGATTGACGCAGACCCTACGCGCCGCTGAGACGTGTCCGCCGGGTGTGCGAGACGAATTCGCTCTTGGTCGGCGATGCGCAACGGCGCGCTCAACTCGTGGCGAGAAAGGATGAACGACATGATCGTACAGAACTGGATGGACGCACCCGAGATTCATCCGTCCCTGATCCGGGTCGGCGACACCATCGGAACGATCGAGCCCAGCCATCTGCCCTTCAGGGTGAAGATGATCGGCGAGCCGCAGAAAAGCCCGAAGCAGTGGACATTCTTCGGCCAGGATGACCACGGCCGGCAGCACGCGAGCACGTTCGGGGAGAACGAGGTCGTTCGCCGGTACGCCAAGTCCTCGTAGCCGCGTCCCCAACGTTGCCCGAGCAGACGCGAAAGCCCCCGAAACAGGCCCGCTGAAGGGCTTTTACGTTTGCGCGCGCAAAATGGCGAAGGAGTGACCCTCGAGCAGGGTGCCCTCGGCGTCAACTGCCGGTTCGCCCCACGCCGTCACGATCTCGCCGGTGACCGGCATCTTCACCGCCTGCGCACCCAGGTTGCACGCAATGCGCAACCGGCCCCGGCGCACCACGATCCAGCGCTCGTCCTCGTCGTAGTCGACAGCCAGGTGATCCAGCCACGGGTCGGCCAGGTCGGGGTCGTCGTGCCGCAGCGCGATCAGGTCGCGGTAGACCCGGTGCAGGCGGGCGTGCTCGCCGGCGCCGACCTCGCCCCAGTCGAGCTTGGAGCGCTGGAACGTCTGCGGGTCCTGCGGGTCGGGGATGTCGCCGGCGTCCCAGCCGTGCTCGGCGAACTCGGCCTTGCGGCCCTCAGCGGTGGCCTGCGCGAGCTCCGGTTCGGGATGCGAGCTGAAGAATTGGAACGGCGTCGAGGCGCCCCACTCCTCGCCCATGAAAAGCAT
>NZ_JBMIOP010000176.1:0-38938 GCF_049197365.1 Mycobacterium sp. THU-M104 | reverse complement strand
AACACGGTTTCGGCCGGGCTGTCCGTAACGAATTCGGTACTGTTTCCGACATGACGAACGTGCGAAAAGCGATCAGCGGGTTGGCTGCGGCCGCCTTCGCGACGGCCTTCACGGCGGTTGTTGCACCCGCGAGTTCCCATGCGGAGCCGGCCGGCCACCAGGTCACCTACACCGTCACCACCACCGGTAACCTGACCGGCCAGGTCCGGTACATGAACAGCGATCCGCCGAGCCAATCCGCCTTCGATGCCAACTCCGCGCAGTACATGAGCACCGTGCAGGCGGTGTACACCGCGGGGGAGCCGCTCGTGTACACGACCACGCTGGCCAACCCGGACCAGTGGGCGTTCGTCAACGCCAGTGGCGGGTGCCACTGGCCGGACTGCGGCTCGGGTTCCACCCCCGAACTCCACTGCGAGATCGCTGTGGACGGCAAGGTCGTGGTGACCCAGAACGCCACCACCGGCGTCACCTGCTCGACGCGTCCCTGGTAGCGACCACGACGACCTCGCCCGATCGGCCGCCCACCGCCCGGATCCGGTGGCTGATCGACGCGTCGAAGTAGGCGCTGTCGCCGGTGCCGAGCGTGAGCGTCCGGTCCCCGTACTCGAGTTCGACGTCCCCGGCGTGCACGAACACGAACTCCTGACCCGCGTGCTCGGGATGCGGATCCTCGGCGGCATGCTCGGTCGGGCGAACGATGAAGGGCGACATGGACTTTCCGAGCAGGGCGGACCCCAGCGCCTGGTAGCGCTCGCCGCGCGGGTGCCCGGCCCGGTCGACGGCGATCCTCTCGGAGGCCGCCCCGTCGCAGAACAGCCGCCCGACATCGACGTCGAGCGCCCGCGCGACCTTGAGGGCGACCGCGATCGATGGCGTGCTGAGGCCGCGCTCGACTTTCGACAGGTAGCTCTTGGTCAGGCCGGTGGCGGCGGCGAGCCCCTCCAGCGTCAGGCCGCGTTCCCGGCGGACCGCGCGCAGCAGTGCCGTCACCGGAACCCCTTTCATGACACAATGTGTCCTTCAGTGCTACATTGTGTCACATGGTGGGCACGTTCTCGGCTGCCAAGTCCGACCTGATGCGCCGCGCCGCCGAGCAGCTGCGCGCCCACGTCGACGAGCCGCAGTTGACCACCCGCCAGAAGCTGGCGCTGACCTGCCGCGCCCTGTTCGACGCCGGGCACGACTCGGGTCTGACCGGTCAGATCACCGCGCGCGCCGAAGCGGTGGGAACCTACTACACCCAGCGGCTGGGGCTCGGCTTCGACGAGATCACCGACGACAACCTGCTGCTGGTCGACGAGGACCTCAACGTCCTCGACGGGGACGGAATACCCAACCCCGCCAACCGCTTTCACAGCTGGATCTATCGTGCGCGGCCCGACGTCCACTGCATCGTGCACACCCACGCCTTCCATGTCGCGGCGCTGTCGATGCTGCAGGTGCCCTTGGTCGTCTCCCACATGGACACCACGCCGCTCTACGACGACTGCGCGTTCCTGGCCGAGTGGCCCGGCGTTCCGGTGGGCAACGAGGAGGGCCAGATCATCACCGCCGCGCTCGGCGACAAGAAGGCGATCCTGCTGGCGCACCACGGCCAGGTGGTGGCCGGGGCCAGCATCGAGGAGGCGTGCTCGTTGGGCATCCTGATCGAGCGCGGCGCCAGGCTGCAGTTGGCCGCCATGGCCGCCGGCACCGTCCGGCGACTGCCCGGGCAGCTGGCCCGCGAGGCCCACGACTGGACACTGACCCCGCAGCGCAGCCGCGCCAACTTCGCCTACTACGCCCGTCGCGCGCTGGCCCGGCATCCCGACGCGCTGACCACCGAGGGGGGTCGCCGGTGATCCACGGCATCATCGCCTACCCGGTGACCCCGTTCGCCGACACCGGTATCGACACGGCGCGGCTGGCCGCGCTGGTCGACAAGCTGGTCGCCGACGGCGTGCATGCGATCGCCCCGCTGGGCAGCACCGGCGAGCTGGCCTACCTCGAGGAACCCGAGTTCGACAGCGTGGTCGACACGACCCTCGCCACCGTCGCCGGCCGGGTGCCCGTGGTCGTGGGGGTGTCGGATGTGACGACCGCCAGGACCGTCCGGCGCGCCGCATACGCCCAACGTGCCGGCGCCGCCGCGGTGATGGTCCTGCCGGTCTCCTACTGGAAGCTCACCGAACGCGAGATCCTCGAGCACTACCGCCGCATCGGCGACGCCGTCGAGATCCCGATCATGGCCTACAACAACCCGGCCACCAGCGGTGTGGACATGCGCCCCGAGTTGCTCGTTACCATGTTCGAAGCCATCGAGAACCTCACGATGGTCAAGGAATCCACCGGCGACCTGTCCCGGATGCGGCGCATCGCCGAACTGTCCGGCGGCCGGCTGCCCTTCTACAACGGCAGCAACCCGCTGGTGCTCGACGCGTTGTTGGCCGGCGCCTCCGGATGGTGCACGGCCGCACCGAATCTGCGGCCGCAGCCGTGCCTCGACCTGTACGACGCGGTGCGCGCGGGTGACCTCGACACGGCGCGCGCCCGCTACGACGACCTGAAAGGCTTGCTGGAGTTCATCGTCGCCGGGGGACTGGCCACCACCGTCAAGGCAGGACTGGAACTGCTCGGCTTCCCGGTCGGTGACCCGCGCTCGCCGTTGCTGCCGCTCGACGAGCGGGGTCGTGCGGCGCTGCGGGATTTGCTGGCGGGCGCCTGAGCGCGCTCGCGCGCGGTCAAAGCTGCTGACGCTGACCCTCGGGTGCTATTCGGGCAGGGCCGCGCAGGCTCCGAGAACGGTGGTGGAGGCGTAGTTCGCGGCGTTGGCCAGATGGTTGTCCCCCGGGCTATAGGTCGGTATCGCCGTGACGAACGCGCGCCGGTACTGCGCCGAGAGCACCGCGAAGTCCTGCAGCGTGGGGTTACCGGCGCGCCGGCCGAGCAGTTCCAGCTTGCCGGCATAGGCGTTCATCACCGGTGCGACGGCGAAGTTGGTCGCCTTTTGCTCCTTGTTCCACCACAAGGAGGGGACGTTGGGGTTGATCTTCTGCCAGTCAGCGGTTTTTTCGCCGAACTCGTCCAGCGCGGATTTCCATTCGGAGCACACAGGATTGGATTTGGTGAGGAAGCGCTGGGGGTGGGCGATGTTGCCCACTGGCGCGATCTGCGACGGCGGGGCCGGTGGTGGCACGAGTGGTCCGCGCTCGGCTGCCGAGCCGTCGGCCACTGCGGCGCAGATCGCGCCCAGCGCCGAGGATGCGCTGTTCGCGGTGCCCGCCAGGGTGTCGTCGGCGGGGACGTAGTGCGGGAGGTGCTCGACGTAGGCGCGCGTGTAGGCGATGAACTGCTCGTAGAGTTCTCGCACCACCCGATGCGGCGTGAGTTTGACCAACCCGACGCTCTGCGCCGCGGCGTTGCCCATCGCCTGGCCGGCGGCGAGGAACTGGATGCGTTGTTTGTCGTTCCACGCCGACGCCGGAACAGACCGGTCCCGGTCGTTCCACAGCCGCTGCCCGCCGCTTGCGAGGCTGTTGTTGATGGCTGTCCACGGCCCACACGTGGGATCGTCGATGACCACGGTGACCGGGCCGTCGTCATGGGCGCTGGCGATGTCCGACGTTGCGCCGACGGCTGACCCCGACGACGAAGTCGACGACGGATCGTTGGCCCCGGTGTGGCCGAGCAGCGTCGAGGTGGCCAATGCGGCGGCCAGCACCGCGACCGCCGTCAGCGCCAGCAAAGCCCACTTCGGGCGGTTGCTGCGTACCGGCGCATCTTCGTCATCCGACGTCACAGGGTTCAAGCCTAGCCAGCGGCTCAGCCGCGGACGGCCGAAACGGCATCGGCCAGAAGACGGCGCGCCCGGTCGACGTCGATCGGCGACGAGGGCTGGTTGGGCGCCGCCAGCGGGGTCGCGGTGACCACCACCAACGCCCGCCCGAGGTAGGCGGCGAAGTGGTAGACCTCCTGGGACTGCTCCTTGTCGTGGACTTTGGCCTGAACCTGGCGGTAGGTGCCCTGGGTGTGGGCGCCCTCGATCGTCGGTGCGTCCACCGCGTCCACGACACCGTTGACATTGGGACCGCTGAAGGACACGTGTTTGCACTGCTCGGGGACGGCGTCGAAAGGCAGTTCCTCGGCGGTCTGGAAGGCGACCGTGACGAACCGGTTCCCCTTGCCCTCGGCGAACACGGCGGCCATCTTGCCCTGGGTGCCCAGCGGCAGGCGCTGCCCGCTGGTGTATTTGCCGCAGTCCGCGGGTTCGAAGATCACATTGGGAGGCAGGCCCTGCGACCCCTCCAACTGCGGGTCGATCCCGGTGGGGCCTTTGCCCTTGACACGGTATTCGGGCCCGAATGTCGACTCGATGGTGAAGACCTTCTTGATGTCCGTCGGGTGGGCCGGCTTGCTCGACGAGCAGGCCGCGACCAGGCCGAGGCAGATCAGGCCGAGTGATGCCTTGAGGACGGACACCCTGGCAATGTACCGAAGCGCTGCGTCGCTGCCGAGGCCGCCCGGCGACACGCGGTTCAACCGAGATCGCCGGCCGAGAAGGTGTCGCATTTGTTGGGGTCGCCGGTGCGGTAGCCGGTGGTGAACCACTTCTGCCGCTGGGTCGAGGATCCGTGCGTCCACGACTCGGGGTCGATGTGTCCGGTCGCGGCCTTCTGGATGCGGTCGTCGCCCACTGACGCCGCGGCCGAGAGGGCGTCGTGGATGTCCTTGTCGCTCAAGGGCTCCAGATACGGCACGCCGGTGCTCTCCTGTTTGACGGTCGACGCGTAGTGGGCCCACACCCCGGCGTAGCAGTCCGCCTGCAACTCGGTGCGCACGCCGTTGCCCAGGGCGCCCTGGGCGCCTTGCCGGGAACGGCCGGTGATGCCTTGCAGTTGCTGCACGTGATGGCCGTATTCGTGGGCTACGACGTATTCCTGCGCGAACGGCCCACCGCTGGAACCGAATCGGGTGACGAGCACGTGGAAGAAGTCGGTGTCGAAGTAGGCCGTCTGGTCGGCCGGGCAATAGAACGGGCCGACCGCGCTGGTGGCCGGACCGCAGCCGGTGTTGACGCTGCCGGTGAACAGGCGCATGTGCGGGCGGGTGTAGTCGCGCATCAGCTGATGCCAGACCGCATCCACCGAATTGCCGGTCGCCACCACGCGGCACTGCACGTACGTGTTGGCGTCGGCCCCGGTCCGGCACCGGCTGAGGTCGAAGCCGCTGGCCACGTCGTCGCGGGTGTCCATGGGCTGCTGGCCGGTGATGCCGCCGGGGTCGACCCCGAAGAACAACGCCGCGAGCAGGATCACCAACCCGCCGATGCCGCCGCCCAGCGCGATCCGCGCCCCGCCGACGCCCCCGGACGTCGACGAGTTGCTGGTGTCGATCTGCATCCCCTCGTTGAAGGTCATCGCGCGCTCCTCACTAGGTCGGACCGGGTTCGCAGGGGAACGTGGCCACGAACTTAGCCGGGCCCGTCGCCCGCCGCGGCCAGAAGCGGCACCACAACATCGCTGATCGGCGTGGCCAGGCCGTGGGCGCGCGCCTTGCGGACGACCACGCCGTTGCGGATGTCCCATTCCAGGCGCCGACGGTTCTCCCGGTCGGCCAGCATCGAGGTGCCCATGTCCTCGGGGGCCCGACGGAACAGCTCGACCAGCTCCTCGGCCACGTCGTCGGCGAGCCGGGCCCCTTCGGCCCGGGCCACCGCGAGGCATTCGGTGACGTAACGCCGCGCGAGCGCCGCGATGTCATCGCGGCGGAACATTCCCGAACGGCGCCCGGCCAGCACCATGAATCCGGCCAGCGCGTTGACGAGCAGTTTGCGCCATGCGGCCGTGACGAAATCGGGGTCGCAGTCCACCCGGCAGCCGGCGCCGCGCAACAGCCCGGCGACCGTGTCGGCCGCAGGCCCGGTGGGCAGCACCAGCGCGGCCTCGGTGCGTAGCCGCACCCACCCCGCCGGCTGGGTTTCGGCCGAATACCACACGATCCCCGGGACCACCGGCGACGCCGGGCAGTGCGGCCGCACCTGCTCGACCTGCTCCACCCCGTTCTGCAGCACGGCCACGATGGTGTGTTCGGCGCACAGGCGGGCCAGCCAGGCGGCGGCGTCGACGGTCTGGGTGGCCTTGACCGCCAGGATCACCACGTCGGCCGGGCCGTCGATCCCGTCGGTAGCCGCGGGATCGGTGTGCACCGGGCCGGGCACCACAATGGGCTCCGCGCCGTCGGGCCGCAGCTCTATGCGGTCGCGGGGGGTGCGCCCGCAGACCAGCACCGGGTGGCCGGCCCGGTGCAGCAACGCGGCGACCGTCGTGCCGACGGCGCCGGGACCCACGAGTGCGATCCTGGTTGGAGGGTTGGTGGCAATAGCACCGAAACTACCTCCTCTAGACTGGGCATTCGTTTCAAGCCGGGTGAAAAGGAGTGTTCGTGCTGCGCAGCCACGCCGCCGGATCGCTACGCAAAAGCGACGCCGGACAGCGGGTGACGCTGGCCGGCTGGGTGGCGCGGCGCCGCGACCACGGTGGCGTCATCTTCATCGACCTGCGGGATTCCTCCGGAACCGCGCAGGTGGTGTTCCGCGACCCGGAGGTTTTGGCGCAGGCGCACCGGCTGCGCGCCGAGTTCTGCGTCGCGGTCTGCGGGGTCGTGGAGATCCGGCCCGAGGGCAACGCCAACCCGGAGATCGCGACCGGCGACATCGAGGTCAACGCCGCGGAGCTGACCGTGCTGGGGGAGAGCGCGCCGCTGCCGTTCCAGTTCGACGAGCCCGCCGGTGAGGAGCTGCGGCTGAAGTACCGCTACCTCGACCTGCGCCGCGACGGCCCGGCTGCCGCAATGCGGTTGCGTTCCAAGGTGAATGCTGCCGCCCGTGCGGTGCTGGCGGGGCACGACTTCGTCGAGGTCGAGACGCCGACCATCACCCGGTCGACGCCGGAGGGCGCCCGCGACTTCCTGGTTCCGGCCCGGCTGCACCCGGGTTCGTTCTACGCGCTACCGCAGAGCCCGCAGCTGTTCAAGCAGTTGCTGATGGTGGCCGGGATGGAACGCTACTACCAGATCGCCCGCTGCTACCGCGACGAGGACTTCCGCGCCGACCGCCAGCCCGAGTTCACCCAGCTCGACATGGAGATGAGCTTCGTCGACGCTCAGGACGTCATCGCGGTCTCCGAGGAGATCCTGTCCGCGTTGTGGGCGCTGATCGGCTACGAGATCCCCCGGCCCATCCCGCGGATCAGCTACGCCGAGGCGATGCGGCGCTTCGGCTCCGACAAGCCCGACATGCGGTTCGCGCTCGAGCTCGTCGAGTGCGCGGAGTTCTTCACAGACACCACGTTCCGGGTGTTCCAGGCGCCGTATGTCGGCGCGGTGGTGATGCCCGGCGGGGCGTCGCAGCCGCGGCGCACGCTGGACGGCTGGCAGGAGTGGGCCAAGCAGCGCGGGCACAAGGGGCTGGCCTACGTTCTGGTCGCCGAGGACGGCACGCTGGGCGGCCCGGTGGCCAAGAACCTGACCGACACCGAGCGCGCCGGTCTGGCCGCGCACGTCGGGGCGAAGCCGGGGGACTGCGTCTTCTTCGCCGCGGGCCCGGCGAAGCCCTCGCGGGCCCTTTTGGGCGCGGCCCGCAGCGAGATCGCCGGCCGGTTGGGCCTGATCGACCCCGACGCTTGGGCGTTCGTCTGGGTGGTGGACCCGCCGCTGTTCGAGCCCGCCGCCGACGCGACAGCCGCCGGCGACGTGGCCGTCGGCTCGGGGGCGTGGACCGCGGTGCACCATGCGTTCACGGCGCCCAAGCCCGGGCACGCCGGCGCGATCGACGGCGATCCCGGCAGCGTGCCGGCCGACGCCTACGACATCGTCTGCAACGGCAACGAGATCGGCGGCGGCTCGATTCGTATCCACCGCCGCGACATCCAGGAGAAGGTGTTCGCGGTGATGGGCATCGAGCGGGCCGAGGCCGAAGAGAAGTTCGGATTCCTCTTGGAGGCGTTCACCTTCGGCGCGCCGCCGCACGGCGGGATCGCGTTCGGCTGGGACCGGATCAACGCGCTGCTGTCGCGGGTGGACTCCATCCGCGAGGTGATCGCCTTCCCGAAGACCGGCGGCGGGGTGGACCCGCTCACCGACGCACCGGCGCCGATCACCGCCCAGCAGCGCAAGGAGTCCGGAATAGATGTCCGGCCCCGAGCAGGCGGACCGGGCATGAGCCGCGAAGGCGACGATGCAGCGCGAAGCGATGAGCATGAGCCGTGACCGCCGAAGTCGCGCGGCATGTGATGTGATCAGCCGTGAGGAGGAGGGGTCTTGCCAGAATCCCAGGACGGGGTCGCCCGCCGCCATCGCGTCACACACCGCACCCAGTATCGCTACTCCGCGGTGGTCACGAGCTCGTACGGCCGCGGTTTCCTCACGCCGCGTGATTCGCCGCGGCAGCGCTGCGTCGCGCACCGGTTGCACATCGAGCCGGCGCCGGCTGACGTCTCCACCAGCCAGGACAGCTACGGCAACACCAGTTCCTACTTCCACGTCACCGAGCCGCACCGCACCCTGACGGTCATCAGTGACTCCGTCGTCGACGTGTACCCGCCGGCGCCGACGCTCTACAGCAGCGGACCGGCACTGCAGCCGTGGGAGACCGCCCGGCCGGCGGGGCCCGCGGGCGCTCTGGCGCTGGAGTTCACACTCGACCTGGACCCGCCGGAGATCACCGATGAGGTGCGCCGCTATGCCGCACCCAGCTTCGCGCCCGGGCGCCCGCTGGTGGAGGTGCTGCGGGACCTGGCGTCGCGGATCTTCACCGATTTCAGCTACCGCTCGGGCTCGACGACGATTTCGACCGGGGTGGGTGAGGTTCTGGCCGCCCGGGAAGGGGTATGCCAGGACTTTGCCAGGCTGGCGATCGCCTGTCTGCGAGCCAACGGTTTGGCGGCCTGCTATGTCTCCGGATACCTGGCCACCGACCCGCCGCCGGGGAAGGATCGGATGATCGGAATCGACGCCACACACGCCTGGACCGCGGTGTGGACGCCGCAGGATCCCGGCCACCTCGAGTGGCTGGGCCTGGACCCCACCAACGACCAGATGGTCGACGAGCGCTATATCGTCGTCGGCCGCGGCCGCGACTACGCGGATGTCCCGCCGCTGCGCGGTGTCATCTACACCAACTCCGAGCACAGCGTCATCGACGTCGCGGTCGACGTGGTGCCGTACTCAGGTCCTGTCGAAGGCGACGTCGTGCATGCGTGACTTCCAATGCCCCAGCTGTGGTCAGCGCCTGACGTTCGAGAACTCCGCGTGTCTGTCGTGCGGCAGCGCGTTGGGGTTCTCCCTCAACCAGATGGCCCTGCTCGTGATCGCCGCGGGCGGGCAGGGCGAGCACGCGGGTGCCGTGGATGCCGACGAATATCAGCTGTGCGCGAATCTTCATCTCGCCGAATGCAATTGGCTCGTATCCAAGAGTTCCGGCGGGCTCTGTGACTCGTGCGCACTGACCATCGAGCGGCCCAACGACGCCGACGCCGACGGCCTGGCCGCGTTCGCCAGCGCCGAGGCGGCCAAGCGACGGCTCATCGCCGAGCTGCACGAGCTCAAGCTGCCGATCGTCGGCCGTGATACGGACCCCGACTACGGCCTGGCCTTCCGCCTGCTGTCCAGCGCGCACGAGAAGGTGTTCACCGGGCACGAGGACGGCATCATCACACTGGATCTGGCCGAAGGCGACGACGTGCACCGCGAGCAGCTGCGGGTCGAGATGGAGGAGCCTTACCGGACCCTGCTCGGGCACTTCCGCCACGAGATCGGGCACTACTACTTCTACCGGCTGATCTGCCCGTCCGGCGACTACCTGGCGCGCTTCAACGAGCTGTTCGGCGATCCCGGCGCCGACTACTCCGCGGCACTGGACCGCCACTACAGCCAGGGCGCGCCCGACGGCTGGCCGCAACGGTTCGTGTCGTCGTATGCGACCATGCATCCCGCCGAGGACTGGGCCGAGACGTTCGCCCACTACCTGCACATCCGCGACACCCTGGACACCTCGGCTTGGTGCGGTTTCGCGTCGGCGACGGCGACGTTCGACCGAACCATCTTGGGTCCCAGCGCCTTTGCGACCATCATCGACATGTGGCTGCCGCTGTCGTGGGCGCTGAACATGGTGAACCGGTCGATGGGCCGCGGCGACCTGTATCCGTTCGTGCTGCCCCACGCGGTGCTGGAGAAGATGAAATTCATCCACACCGTGATCGACGAGATGACGTCGGATTCGGGCCGGCCCGCAGCGTAGCGAGCCGACGGCCGCCTCAGGCCGGCATCACCCGTCGTTCGTCGGGCCCCCACAACGGCTGCATGTGGCCGGGCAGCGCCAGCTGCGTCGCGGTGATCGCCTCGGCCAGATCGCGCAGCCCGGCGTGTATCCCGGCCAGCAAGTCGGCGAGCTCCGCGCGGCGCCCCTCGCCGCTGACCTGCTCGAGCTCGGCGGGATGGGACCGGCGCAGCAGGGTGCCGATCTCGTCGACCAGCCGCTCCGGGCGCGACGAACCCGACGACCCGGGCAGGTCCCGCAGGTGGGCCCGCAGCCGCTCCACCTGGTGCAGCAACGACCGCGGGTTCCCGGCGTCGAACAGCATCAGCTCGGCCATCGCGGCGACGCTCACCGCGCCCGCCGTCCGGCGCCGGTAGATCACCGACGATTCGCAGGCCACCAGCGTCGCCTCGATGATGATCTGTTCGGCCGCGGCCGGCCGGACAACGGCCAGTGTGGCCTGCAGCAGGACCGTGAGCCACAGGCCCCGCTCGATGCGCTTGCCGATGTCCATCATCGTCCAGCCCGCGTCGCGCACCATGGACTCGGCAGCGACCCCCGACAACGTGAGCATCCCGGCCAGCGTCTGCGCCTGCGCCGTCGCCAGCAGCGCGTCGGCCTCGGTCAGCGAGTTCGGCGGGTCGGCCCGGTGGGCGATCGCGCGCTCCACCCCGGCCAGCACCATCCACGTGTCGTTGGACAGCTGGTCGCGTACCGCCCGTGCGGCCAGCCCCAGTCCCTCCACCGACTGCACCAGTGACCCGGACCGGCCCGGATCCATGGTCAATGACCACAGCGTCGAGGGCGCGACGGCGATCATCTCGGCCTCGTCGCCGTCGGTTCCGGTGTCGGTCCCGGTGATCGCGCCCAACGCAGCCATCAGCACCGGCACGCACGCGCTTTCCTCGGTGTCCTGGTGGTGGCGGTAAACGTGGAAACGGTCGCGGGTCACGATCAACAGCCTGGCCATGTTCTCGGCGCGCTCGCCGTAGCGACCGATCCAGAACAGGTCGGACAGCACCCGCGGCGAACTGACCGCCCAGGTTCCCGCCCCGGTCTTGGCCGGCGGCACCGGCGCCGGCAGCGTCACCGCCTCGGCCCGCGCGCGTTCCGTCGGACGCACCCAGATATCCTTGGCCGCAACAGTTTTAAGGGTGTAGGCTCCGGTTCCCGGAGCCAGTACGTAACCCACGCCGCCGATCATGGGCGCGTAACCACCGCGTTGGGCCACCGTGAACAAGCGCATCCCGACACCGGCCGACGCCAGCACCCCGGCATGGTCGGTGGGCGCCGACGAGAACCTCGGAAGCTCCTGGCCCACCCACTGCCAGGGCATGCTCTCGATGCGCGCGGCCAGTTCCGCCAGTTGTTGCGACGAAAGCGTGGGTCCGACAAGAGTTGCCCTGCCGACGGTCGATTTCACCAGCAGCGACGACAGGTTGGCCAGCAGGTGCGAGCGTTCGGCGGCGATGCCGCCCCAGTACAGCGGCGCGGTGTCCAGCAATGGGGTTTCGGCGAGCAGCCGGCCGGCCAGCCCGGGCAAAAAGCGCAGCAGCCCAGGGCTTTCCAGGATGCCGCTGCCCAGCGTGTTGACCACGGTCACCGTCCCGCGGTGCTGCGCCTCCACCAGGCCGGCCACCCCGAGGCGGGAGTCGGCTCGCAGGTCCAGCGGGTCGGTGTACAGTGCGTCGACGCGGCGGAGCACCACGTCGACGCGTTTCAAGGTTCCCAGCGAACGCATCCACACCGTACCCTCGCGCACCACCAGGTCGGAGCTCTCCACCAGCGGAAAGCCCAGCAGCGTCGCCAGATACGCCTGATCGAACGAGGTTTCGGAGTAGATGCCCGGGCTGAGCACCACGACCACCGGGTCCTGCGCGACGTCGGGTGCCGCGTCGATCAGCGCCAGCCGCAGCGCCTGGGCGAACGGCGTCGTCGGCCGCGGCGCGATCCTCTCGTAGAGGTCCGGGATCGCGCGCGCGATCACGCGCCGGTCGGCCAGCGCGTAGCCGGCGCCCGACGGAGCCTGCGTCCAGTCGGCGTTGACCGCGAAGCTGCCGTCGGGCAGCCGGCTGAGGTCGCACGCGTGCATGAACAGCTGGTGGTGTCCGGGGATCTCGATCCCGTTGGCCCAGCGCACATAACCGGGATGGGCGAACACCAATTCCGGGGGGAGCAGGCCCTCGGTGAGCAAGCGGCGCGGCCCGTAGAGGTCGGCGAGCACCGCGTCGAGCAGGCGCGAGCGCTGCACGAGCCCGGCCTCCAGCGTTTCCCAGTCCGCCGCGGACAACACGATCGGCAGCGTGTCCAGCTGCCAGGGCCGCGGTTCCAGCCCCTGCGCACCGCTCGAGCCGCCCGGTCCCACCTCGGTGTGGTTGATGCCGTCGTTGTCGATCAGGGTGCGCACCGCCGAGCGCAGCCGGTCCAGCCCGGCCCGGCCCCGCTCCGCGACCGCGTCGGCCAACTCGTGCCAGGCCGGGCGCACGGCCCCGTCGCGGTCGACGAATTCGTCGAACCCGATCGCCGGGCTGGTCCCGGCGTCCTCCCTCAGGTCGAACAGCGCTTCCTGGGCACGCGCGGCGCGGTATCCGGCCAGGAGCCGATCGGCGTCGTGGTGGCCGCCTGACGCCGAAGAAGTCTTCACCGGCCATTCGTCGGTGGCGAGCGCCATGGCCGTGTTGTCCGGGAATGCCATCACTGCTGCACGGTACGCACCCGGCGCAGGTCGAGGATGCCCGGCGCGCCGACGTCGGTGAACATGCGGGCCTGCTTCTCCCGGAGGCGGGCCAGGTCGAGTTTGCCCGGGGTGAAGCCGGTCGCCTCGAAGCGGCGGGCGCGGCGGGCCTCGGCTTCGACGGCGTTGACGGGCGGCTCGTCGTAGGCGCGCCCGCCCGGATGGGTGACGTGGTAGGTGCAGCCACCGCGGGACGTCCCGGAGGTCAGGTCCACCAGCTCGAACTGCAGTGGGCCGTCGGCCGAGATGGTCGGGTGCAGCGCACTGGGTGGCTGCCACGCCTTGAACCGCACGCCGCCGACGTCGACGTTTGGTTTGTCGGTGGCCAGCAGCGGCACCGGGTGGCCGTTGCACGTCACGACGTAGCGGTGCCGGTCGGCGCCGATGACGCGGAGCTGGATCCGTTCGACCGAGGAGTCGACGTAGCGGACGGTGCCCGTCGCGCCCGCCTCCTCGCCCAGGGTGTTCCACGGCTCGATCGCGCCACGCAGCTCCATCTCCACGCCCTCGAAAACGGCGGTGCCGATGCGTGGGAAGCGGAACTCGGTGAAGGGGTCCAGCCAGCTCGTCTCGAAGGCGATGCCGTGTGCGCGCAGGTCCGCGGCGGCGTCGGCGATGTCATGGATGATGAAGTGCGGCAACAGGTATCGACCGTGCAGGTTGTCGCCGTGGCGGATCAGGGGCGCGCGCAGCGGTTGCTCCCAGAACCATGCCACCAGCGCGCGCACCAGCAGCGACTGCACCATCGCCATGCGTAGGTGAGGTGGCATCTCGAACCCGCGCAGCTCCAGCAGGCCGAGCCGGCCGCGGGGGCTGTCGGGGTTGTAGAGCTTGTCGATGCAGAACTCGGAGCGGTGGGTGTTGCCGGTGATGTCGGTCAGCAGGTGGCGCAGCGCGCGGTCGGCCAGCCACGGTTTGGCTCCTCCGCCGGCCGCCACCCGCGCGATCTCGGCGAACGCGATCTCGAGTTCGTAGAGCGCCTCGGCGCGTCCCTCGTCGACGCGCGGGGCCTGCGAGGTGGTGCCGATGAATCGCCCGGCGAACAGGTAGGACAGCGACGGATGCCGCTGCCAGTACGTCAGCAGCGAGACCAGCAGGTCCGGGCGGCGCAGCAGCGGCGAGTCCGCCGGGGTGACGCCGCCGAGCGTGATGTGGTTGCCGCCGCCGGTGCCGCCGTGGGTGCCGTCGACGTCGAACGACTCCGTCGACAGCCGGGCCAGCCGGGCCTGCTGGTACAGGGTGTCCAGCATCCGTGCCTGTTCGGCGAAGCCGGCCGTGGGCGTGACGTTGACCTCGATCACGCCCGGGTCGGGGGTGATCGTCGTCGAGCGCAGGCGCGGATCCGGCGGCGGTCCGTATCCCTCGATCACGACCGCGCACCCGGCGTTCGCCACTGCGGCCTCGACGCGGGCAACGAGGTCGGTGAAGTGTTCCAGCGCTGCGGTCGGCGGCAGGAAGAGGTGCAGGTACCCGTCCCGGACCTCGGCGACCAGCGCGGTCGGCGGCGCCCCGTCGGGGTCGGTGACCACCGCGCCCGCCGAGTCCGTGGCCGGCGCGTCGCCCGCGTTCAGGGGATCGGCCTCGAATGTGGGGCAGGGTGGTTGCCAGCTGATCGAGTCCAGCGGCAAGCGCAGACCCGCGGGAGAGTCGCCGGCCAGCAGGACGACCCGGCCGCGGCGCAGCCGCCAGTCCGCGCTGGCCCACCCGAGGCCGTCTTCGCGCCGGTGTAGGGGCAGTACGAAAGCCGCAGGCGCGCTCAGTGATTCGTCGAGGCGGGCCAGCAGTGCGGCGCGTCGGGCCGGCGAGTCGTCGGCGAGGTCGTCGGCCGGATCCACCGGATCCCCTTCGGGCAGGCGCACCTTGGCCGCCAGCCGGTGCAGCGGATCCTCATAGGCGGGTCGCACCTGGGATGCCGGCAGACCCAGGCCGTCGGCGATGCCGGCGAGCACTACGCGGGCCGCGTCGGCATCGGAGGGCCGGGCCGGTTCGGCGGCCCACGGGTCGGCCAGCAGCGCGCCGTCGGCCCACAGCGGCCGGCCGTCGGTGCGCCAGTAGAGCGCGATCTCCCAGCGCGGCAGCGGCTCGCCCGGATACCACCGGCCCTGCCCGCGCTGGATCAGCCCCTGCGGAGCCCACGCCGCTTTCAGCCGGGCGGCCAGGTCGGATGCCCGCTGCCGCTTGTGCGGGCCGTCTGCGGCCGTCGTCCATTCCTCGTCGACCTGATTGTCCACCGACACGAACGTCGGTTCCCCGCCCATGGTGAGGCGCACGTCGGCGGCGGCCAACCGCTCGTCGACGTGGTGGCCGACCTCGCAGATCGACCGCCACGCCTCGTCGGTGTAGGGCAGCGTCACGCGCGGGTCCTCGCGCACGCGGGTGACGGTGTTGGAGAACTCCAGCACCGATTCGCAGGGCTCGGTGCCGCCGCTGATGGGCGCCGCGCTCGCCGGTTGGGGCGTGGCCGCCAGCGGGATGTGGCCCTCGCCGGCGAACAGCCCCGACGTCGGGTCCAGGCCGATCCAGCCCGCGCCGGGGATGTAGACCTCGGTCCAGGCGTGCAGGTCGGTGAAGTCGGCGGCGGGCCCCGACGGCCCGTCGAGGGCCTCCACGTCGGAAGCCAGCTGGACCAGGTAACCCGATACGAAACGGGCGGCCAGCCCGAACCGGCGCAGGATCGACACCAGCAGCCAGGCCGAGTCGCGGCACGAGCCGACCCCGCTGCGCAGCGTGAGATCCGGTGTCTGGACGCCGGGTTGCATGCGCACGCTGTAGGCGACGTCGGCGTTGACGGCGTGGTTGAGGGCGACCAGGAAGTCGATGGTGCGGGTGCCCTCGGGCACCGAGAAGTTGCGCACCCACGCGCGGACGAGGTCTCCGGGCCCCGTTTTTTCGCCGTTCTCGTCGACCGGCCGCAGGTAGGGCTCGAGGTCGTCGGCCAGCGACTTGGGGTAGGCCAGCCCGGCCCCGTGATTCAAGGGCCAGGTCTCGGCCCAGTCCTCGATGAAGAAGTCGAACGGGTTGATCACTTTGAGGTCGGCGATGAGCCCGACGGTGATGGTCAGGCGGGTCATGGGGTTGGGGAACACCAGCCGGGCCAGGAAGTTGCCCACGGCGTCCTGCTGCCAGTTGATGAAGTGTTCTTCGGGTTCGACGCGCAGCGAGTAGGCGTCGATCGGCGTTCGGGTGTGCGGCGCCGGGCGCAGCCGCACCACGTGCGGGTAGACGCGGACCAGGCGGTCAAAGGTGTAGCTGGTGCGGTGCTCCAGCGCAACTTTGATACTCATAACCGCTGATTGGACCACAGCCACCCGAAGGCCGCAGCGCAGCGGGGCGGTGCCGACAAGGCCCCGGCGTGGTCAGCCGGCCGGTGCTAGAACGGCTGGTAGCCCGGCGGTGGCCCCTGCTGGTAGCCCTGTTCGAGCGGCACGACCCGCCCGCCCGACAGCGTGCGGTAGGTGTAGATCAGGATCAGCGCGGCGACGGGAAGCGCCACCAGCAGGCCGACGCCGCACACCAGCGCGCCGATGGCGACCACCGCAACCTGTACCAGCCAGGCCAGCAGGGCGTTGCCGAAGTTCGACCAGACCGTCGACAAACTGGACGTCAGCGCGGTGACTGGCGGTTGCGCGCGGTCGATGGCGAACGGAACCGTGAACATCGCGAAGATGCCGAAGATGAGGCCGGGAAGGAAGCACAAGGTCGAGGCGAGCACGCTGAGGACGCTGACGAGCAGCGCCGCCAGGATGACCGGGCCGACGTTGCGCGGCTTGAAGAACGCCCCGATGGTCACGGGCCGCCCATCGGCGATGTCGAGGCATCCGGTCAGGAATGCGGACTGCGCGAACACCCCCACCGCGAAGACCAGTAGATAGCCGATCACCATGACAGCCCACTCGCCCGGGCCGAGATTCGTTGTGGCACTGGTGTAGTCGTCGGAGCTGGTGATCGTGGTGGCCATGCCGGTGCTCAGGGCGATCAGACCGTAGGCGGCGCTGAGCAGCAGCCCGTACACGAGGGCGGGGACGATCAGCGTGACGGCGTTCTGCGTGAACTTCTTCCATGCCCAGCCGAACGCTTCGCCGATGCTGAACGGGGGCTTGGGTGGGGGGCCGTAGCCGGGTGGGGGGCCGTAGCCGGGCGGGGGGCCACCATAGCCGGGCGGGGGGCCGTAGCCGGGTGGGGGGCCGTAGCCGGGTGGGGGGCCGTAGCCGGGCGGGGGCCCGTAGCCGGGCGGGGGGCCACCGTAGCCGGGTGGGGGGCCACCATAGCCGGGTGGGGGTGGAGGGGGTCCGCCGTAGCCGGGTGGGGGGCCGGCCGGGCCGCCTGCCTGCTCCGGATTGCCTTGAAACTCCGGATTGCCTGGATGCTCTGGAGGCTGGCTCATTTCCGTCCTCGCTGTAGGGATCGCTCTACGGGCACGCCACACGGACCTTGGCAACCGGGAACTTAGCAAAGATGTGGCCGGGGCGCGCGGATTGGCGGCACCGGGTCTGGCTCGGCGCGCCCGGTTCGCAGGCGTGGTATGCCTGAAACCGTGCCCGACGGTCTGTTCGACCTTCCCGGCGATACCCAGACGACCGACCGTGAGCCGGGCGTGTCGGCAGGCGCGCCGCTGGCGGTGCGGATGCGCCCGGCCACGCTGGACGAGGTGGTGGGGCAGGGCCATCTGCTGGCGCCGGGATCACCGCTGCGCCGCCTCGTGGAGGGCTCGGGCGTGGCGTCGGCGGTCCTCTACGGTCCGCCCGGCAGCGGCAAGACCACGCTGGCGGCGCTGATCTCGCGCGCGACCGGCCGCCGGTTCGAGGCGTTGTCGGCGCTGTCGGCCGGTGTCAAGGAGGTCCGGGTCGTGATCGACTCGGCGCGCAGGGCGCTGCTGCACGGCGAGCAGACGGTGCTGTTCATCGACGAGGTGCACCGATTCTCCAAGACCCAGCAGGACGCCCTGCTGTCGGCCGTGGAGAACCGGGTGGTGCTGCTCGTGGCGGCGACCACCGAGAATCCGTCCTTCTCGGTGGTGGCGCCCTTGTTGTCCCGGTCGCTGATCCTGCAGCTGCGGCCGCTGGGCCCCGATGACATCCGTGCGGTGGTGCAGCGCGCCATCGACGATCCCCGCGGGCTGGGCGGGCGGGTCCGGGTGCACCCCGATGCCGTCGACCTGCTGGTGCGACTGGCGGCCGGCGACGCCCGTCGCGCCCTGACCGCGCTCGAGGTGGCTGCCGAAGGGGCCGCGGCGGCCGGCGACGAGGTCACGGTGGAGACGATCGAGCAATCTCTGGACAGGGCTGCGGTGCGCTACGACCGCGACGGCGACCAGCACTACGACGTCGTCAGCGCGTTCATCAAGTCGGTGCGCGGCTCCGACGTCGACGCCGCGTTGCACTACCTGGCCCGCATGCTCGTCGCCGGGGAGGATCCGCGCTTCATTGCCCGCCGACTGATGATCCTGGCCAGCGAGGACGTCGGCATGGCCGACCCGGCCGCGCTGCACACCGCGGTGGCCGCCGCGCAGACCGTACAGCTGATCGGCCTGCCCGAAGCCCAGCTGACGCTGGCGCACGCCACCGTGCACCTGGCCACCGCGCCCAAGTCGAACGCGGTCACCACCGCGCTGGCGGCGGCGATGGACGACGTCCGGGCCGGCAAAGCCGGCCCCGTCCCGGCGCACCTACGCGACGGCCACTACGCCGGAGCGACCGCCCTGGGCAACGCGCAGGGCTACAGATACTCGCACGACTCCCCGGACGGTGTTGTGGCGCAACAATATCCGCCCGACGATCTGGTGGGTGTGGACTACTACCGGCCCACCGGCCGCGGGGGTGAGCGCGACATGGCGGGACGGCTGGAGCGGCTGCGCGCGATCATCCGCCGCCGGCGGGGCTGAACCGTCCGCAGGGATCGAGGCCGCAGCCGGGCGGGGGCACCCCGGCCGCGGGTTTCCCGGCGACGCGCTGCCCTGAAGCGCCCCGCCGAACGTCACGCCAGCGTGACGTTCGGCACCCGCCGCCACTCTGGCGTGACGTTCGGCACCCGGTAAAGGCGGCTCAGACCAGCTCGGGCACCCTCAGGTGGGCGAGCGCCAGCTCGAACTCGGCCACATCGACGACCTCGACGCCCAGGTCGCGCACCCCTCTGCTGCGCAGCTCGGTCGCCTGGTCGCGGTTGCGTGCCATCGCGTCCATGCTGTCGAACGTCGAAGACGACACGGCCCGCCGGCAGGTGGGGTGGTCGACCAGCAGGCTGGCGCTGCAGAACTCGTCGAGCCCCTCCATCTCCGGGAGCAGCGACGTGCGGTAGAAGTCCAGGGACCGGCCGAGCTGGTCCGGCACTACCTTGAGCCAGGTGGATCGCACGCAGGCCCCTTCGCGGGACCGGTGGTGGCGGTGCAGCGAGGCGATCTCCCATTCCTCGATCTTGGCGCTGCCTGGAATTGCGGACCACATCAGCGCGGCACGCTCGCGGATGGGCGCGACCCGCTCGGCGCCGGCGCGCATGGCATGCACGCTTTCCCAGGAGCTGGTGGCGATGCATCTGCCGGACTGCCGGTCCACCAGCAGTGACAGGCCGACAAAGCCGTCGATCTCCGCGCAGGCGGGCATGACGACATCGCGGACGTGCGCGATTCCGATCTCGATGGACAGGGGTTTCGCTTGGATGGTGGTAGAGCGTGCGTACACGGCCGACCCTCTCGTCTCGGGGCAGCACCCCGGCGGCGCCACCGGTCCCGTCGGTGATTTTCCTCGCGCAAGCCAGGGTGTGGCAACCGTCACAGGGAATTGGCTGCGTCCGGTGGCTCGGCCGTAGGCTGGACCGGGTGCATACCGATGTCCTGGACGTGGACACCTCCCGGCGTCGCACCGTCGATCTGACCGATGCCGTCCGCAGGTTCTGCGTGAGCTGCGGCGACGGCTTGTGCAACGTGTTCGTCCCCCATGCGACGGCCGGGGTCGCGATCATCGAGACCGGTGCGGGCTCCGAGGAAGACCTGGTCGAAACGCTGGAGCGGTTGGTGCCGCGCGACGACCGATATCGGCATTCGCACGGTTCCCCGGGCCACGGCGCCGATCACGTGCTGCCTGCGATCGTGGCTCCATCGGTGACGGTGCCGGTCGCCGCCGGCGAGCTGCGGTTGGGCACCTGGCAGAGCATCGTGCTGGTCGACCTCAACCGCGACAACCTGCGGCGGTCGGTGCAGCTGAGCTTTCTGGCGGGTTAGCGGGAAGCGGCGGACGAGGTACTGTTGGGCGGTCCGGCCAGTCGTTAGACAGCCTCCCAAAACTCGGCGAATATGCTGGAAAACTGACGTGACGGGCCGCCGCGCGCCCAGCCCGTCGGGGCCGCGGCAATTCGAGGAAAACAGGAAGAGCGGAAAAGAGTGCAGACACACGAGATCAGGAAGAGGTTCCTCGATCATTTCGTGAAGGCGGGTCACACCGAGGTGCCGAGCGCGTCGGTGATCCTCGCAGACCCCAACCTGCTGTTCGTCAACGCCGGCATGGTCCAGTTCGTGCCGTTCTTCCTGGGGCAGCGCACGCCGCCCTACTCGAAGGCCACCAGCATCCAGAAGTGCATCCGCACACCCGATATCGACGAGGTCGGGATCACCACCCGGCACAACACGTTCTTCCAGATGGCCGGCAACTTCTCGTTCGGTGACTACTTCAAGCGCGAGGCCATCGAACTGGCATGGGGCCTTCTGACCAGCGGCGTGGACGCCGGCGGTTACGGTTTGGACCCCGAAAAAATCTGGACCACAGTCTTTTTCGATGACGACGAGGCCGTGCGGCTGTGGCAGGAGATCGCCGGGCTGCCGGTCGAGCGCATTCAGCGCCGCGGAATGGAGGACAACTACTGGTCGATGGGCATCCCCGGGCCCTGTGGGCCGTCGTCGGAGATCTACTACGACCGCGGCCCGGAGTTCGGCGTGGGTGGCGGCCCGATCGCCAATGAGGATCGCTACATCGAGATCTGGAACCTCGTGTTCATGCAGAACGAGCGCGGCGAGGGAACCGGCAAGACCGACTTCGAGATTCTCGGTCCGTTGCCCCGCAAGAACATCGACACCGGCATGGGCGTCGAGCGGGTCGCGTTCATCCTGCAGGGCGTGCACAACGTCTACGAGACCGACCTGCTGCGGCCGGTCATAGACAAGGTGGCCACCGTGGCCGCGCGCCCGTACGGAAACCACGGCACCCCTGAAGATGACGTGCGCTACCGGGTGATCGCCGACCACAGCCGCACGGCGGCGATCCTGATCGGCGACGGGGTAATTCCCGGCAACGACGGGCGCGGCTACGTGTTGCGCAGGCTGCTGCGCCGGGTGATCCGCTCGGCCAGGCTGCTCGACATCCAGGGGCCGATCGTCGGCGACCTGATGACCACCGTGCGCGACGCGATGGGCCCCTCCTACCCGGAACTGGTCGCCGATTTCGACCGGATCAAACGTATCGCCGTCGCCGAGGAGACCGCGTTTCACCGCACCCTGACGTCAGGCTCCCGGCTGTTCGACGAGGTGGTAGGAGTCACCAGGGCGAAGGGCGCCGAAATGGTGTCCGGTTCTGACGCCTTCACCCTGCACGACACCTACGGCTTCCCGATCGAGCTGACCCTGGAGATGGCCGCCGAGGCCGGCCTGCAGGTCGACGAGATCGGCTTCCGCGAACTGATGGCTCAGCAGCGCCGCCGCGCCAAGGCCGACGCCGCCGCGCGCAAACACGCCCACGCCGACCTGACCGCCTACCGGGAATTGGTCGACGCCGGGCCCACCGAGTTCACCGGCTTCACCGAGCTGACCTCGCAGGCAAGGATTCTGGGCATCTTCGTCGACGGCAGGCGGGTGCCCGTGGTCGCACACGGCCCGGGCGACGGCGGCGGTGCGCATCAGGTCGAACTCGTCTTGGACCGCACCCCGCTCTACGCGGAGTCCGGCGGGCAGATCGCCGACGAGGGCGCGATCAGCGGCACCGGGGCCGGCCAGAGCGCCCGGGCTGCGGTCACCGACGTCCAGAAGATCGCGAAAACCCTTTGGGTGCATCGGGTCAACGTGGAATCCGGGGAATTCGTCGAGGGTGACACCGTCGTCGCGGCGGTGGACCCGGGCTGGCGCCGGGGTGCCACCCAGGGCCATTCGGGCACCCACATGGTGCACGCCGCCCTGCGACAAGTGCTGGGCCCCGACGCCGTCCAGGCCGGGTCGCTGAACCGCCCGGGTTATCTGCGGTTCGACTTCAACTGGCAGGGTCCGCTGACCGACGAGCAACGCACCCAGATCGAAGAGGTGACCAACGAGGCGGTGCAGGCCGACTTTGCCGTGCACACGTTCACCGAGCCGATCGAGAAGGCGAAGGCGATGGGCGCACTGGCGCTGTTCGGCGAGAGCTATCCCGACGAGGTGCGGGTCGTCGAGATCGGTGGACCGTTCTCGCTGGAGCTGTGCGGTGGAACCCACGTGCACAACTCGGCACAGATCGGGCCGGTGACCATCCTGGGCGAGTCCTCGGTCGGGTCCGGGGTGCGCCGGGTGGAGGCCTACGTCGGTCTGGAGTCGTTTCGTCATCTGGCCAAGGAGCGGGCACTGATGGCCGGGTTGGCGTCGTCGCTGAAGGTACCGTCCGACCAGGTGCCCGCCCGGGTGGGCGCCCTGGTGGACCGGCTCAAAGCCGCCGAGAAGGAACTCGAACGGGTCCGGGTGGCGGGCACGCGTGCTGCCGGGGCCAACGCCGCGGCCGGTGCGGAGCGGATCGGTGACGTGCGGTTGGTGGCACAACGGATGTCGGCCGGTACGACGGCGGTCGACCTGCGCTCGCTGGCCGGTGACATCCGCGGCAAGCTGGGCAGCGATCCGGCGGTCGTGGCGCTCATCGCCGAGGGTGACGGCGGGACGGTGCCGTACGCGGTCGCCGCCAATCCCGCCGCCCGCGACCTGGGGGTCCGCGCCGACGACCTGGTGAAGCGGCTCGCCGCGGCGGTCGACGGGCGCGGTGGCGGCAAGCCGGACCTGGCGCAGGGTTCGGGCAGGAATCCGGACGGGATCGACGCGGCGCTGGACGCGGTGCGCGCGGAGGTGGTCGCGATCGCGCGGGTCGGTTGAGTGGCCCCCACCCAGCATCGCCTGCCAGACCGGCCCGGGGATCCCGACCAGGATCCGGGCCGGGGCCCAAGGCTCGGCGTCGACGTGGGTAGCGTGCGCATCGGTGTGGCCGCCAGTGACCCCGACGGCATCCTGGCCACTCCGGTGGAGACGGTGCGCCGGGACCGCTCGGGCAGGCACCTGCGTCGGCTGGCCCGGCTCGTCGCCGAAATCGGGGCGGTGGAGGTGATCGTCGGATTGCCGCGGACGCTGGCCGACCGCACCGGCCCGGCCGCGCTGGACGCGATCGAACTGGCCGACAGGCTGGCCGGCCGGATCGCCCCCATGCCGGTGCGCCTCGCCGACGAACGCCTGACCACGGTCAGCGCCCAGCGCTCACTGCGCGCGGCCGGGGTGCGCGCCCGCGAGCAGCGAGCGGTGATCGACCAGGCGGCCGCCGTCGCGATCCTGCAAAGCTGGCTCGACCAGCGCCGCGCCGCCCGCGCCGGGCAGGTCGCCGCGGCCGAAAAGGGCGCCGATGGTTGACAGCCAACGCGCCGAGCCGGAGACGGTCGGGCCGCCTCGGCACCGGATGAGCCGTTCGTCCCGCCTGCGCGCCGAACGCGGCCGGCGCCGGCGCCGCACGGTGGGCAGGTTCGCGCTGGCCGCAATCGTGCTGGTCGTGATGGCGGCCGTGTTCGCCGGCACCAAACTCCGGCACACCATGTTCGGCTCCGGGGACGACTACACCGGGGACGGAAAGCGTGACATCGTCATCCACGTCGAGGCCGGCGACTCGACCACCATGGTCGGGGAGACGTTGCAGAACCAGCATGTCGTCAAGACGGTCCGCGCCTTCGTCAACGCTGCGCACGGCAACGCCGCGATCAACGCGATCCAGCCGGGCTACTACCAGCTGCGCACCGAGATCTCGTCGGCCGACGCTGTCGCGCGGCTGACCGACCCGAAGAACCGGGTGGGCCGGCTGGTCATCCCGGAGGGCCGTCAGCTCGACGACACCACCGACATGAAGACCAACAAGATGACGCCCGGAATCTTCAGCCTGATCTCGCGGGCCACCTGTGTCGACCTCAACGGCAACCGGCGCTGCGTGGCGGCGGGCGAGCTGCGGGCGGCGGCGGCCGACAGCTCGCCGGCAGTGCTCGCGGTGCCGCCGTGGGCCATGGAACCGGTGACCGAGCTGGGTCACGACCATCGCCGCATCGAGGGCCTCATCGCGCCGGGGACCTTCAACGTCGACCCCGCGGCCTCGCCGGCGAACGTCCTGGCGAGCCTGATCAGTGCCGGAGCGGTGGAGTACATGAAGTCCGGCCTGATCGACACCGCCGCGTCCCTGCAGCTGTCGCCCTACGACATCCTGGTGGTGGCCTCATTGGTGCAGCAGGAAAGCAACACGCAGGATTTCCCGAAGGTGGCGCAGGTGATCTACAACCGCCTGCACGAGCATCGCACGCTCGAGTTCGACTCCACCGTGAACTATCCGCTGGACCGCCGCGAGGTGGCCACCAGCGACGCCGACCGTGCCCAGCGGACCCCGTGGAACACCTACGTGTCCTCCGGGCTGCCCGCCACGGCGATCTGTTCGCCCGGCACCGACGCGCTGTGGGCCGCCGAGCACCCCGCGCCGGGGGACTGGTTGTACTTTGTCACCATCGACGCCCAGGGGACGACCCTGTTCACCCGCGACTATCAACAGCATCTGGCCAACATCGAGCTGGCTAAGCGCAACGGTGTCCTCGACAGCGCGCGCTCGTAGGAAAGTGCCCAGCAAAGCCGGGGTGCTGGGCAAGCCGATCGCCCATTCGAAGTCCCCGCAGCTGCACCTGGCCGCCTACCGCGCGCTGGGCCTGGACGGCTGGACCTACGAGCGCATCGAGTGTGACGCCGACGAGCTGGCGGGCATGGTCGGCGGCTTCGGACCCGAGTGGGTCGGTGTGTCGGTGACCATGCCAGGCAAGTTCGCTGCGCTGCGGTTCGCCGACGAGCACACCGAACGCGCGGCCCTGGTCGGGTCGGCCAACACCCTGGTGCGCGCCCCGGCGGGCTGGCGCGCCGACAACACCGACATCGACGGTGTGGCGGGGGCGCTGGGGGCCGCCACGGGCCCGGCGCTGGTGTGCGGGTCCGGCGGCACCGCTCCGGCGGCCGTCGTGGGACTGGCACTGCTCGGCGTCACCGATGTCACCGTCGTGGCGCGCGATGCCGCCAAGGCGGCCCGGCTGGTGGACCTGGGTGAGCGTGCCGGCGTCGCGACGCGGTTCTGCGGCCTGGACGGCGCCGAACTGGCCGACCGGGTGGCGGCCGCCGAGGTGCTGGTCAGCGCCATCCCGGCGGATGCGGCGTCGCGCTACGCCGGTGCCTTCGCCGGGATCCCGGTGCTTCTGGACGCCGTCTACGACCCGTGGCCCACTCCGTTGGCCGCCGCGGTCGCCGCTGCGGGCGGCCGGGTGATCAGCGGTGTGCAGATGCTGCTGCACCAGGCCTTCGCCCAGGTCGAACAATTCACAGGGCTGCCTGCTCCGCGGGAGGCCATGGCCGCCGCGCTGGGTTAGCGTGGCCGGCATGCTCATCGCGGCGGTGCTGCTGTGGATGGCCGCGCTGAGCTGGTACGACGTGCGGGAGCGCCGGTTGCCCAACCCGCTGACGCTGCCCGGGGCACTAGCGGTCCTGGCGGTCGCGGCGGTGGCCGGGCGCTGGTTGCCCGCCCTGGCGGGCGCGGCGGCGCTGGGCGGGATCTATCTGCTGGTGCACGTGTCGGCCCCCTCGGGTATGGGGGCCGGGGATGTCAAGCTCGCTTTGGGCCTGGGAGGGCTGGCCGGGTGTTTCGGCGTCGCGGTGTGGTTGTTGGCCGCGCTGGGCGCGGCGCTTTTGACCGCGCTGTGTGGTGTGGTCGCAACAAAGGCGTGCGGTGCGCGCAGCGTGCCGCACGGCCCGTCGATGTGCCTGGCCACCGCGGCGGCGGTTGCCTTGGCGTTCTGGTAGCCCGGCGTCAGCGCCGAGCGTGAAGCGGTTGCGATTTTTCGGCGGGGTTTTCGCCGCAGCTTCACGCTCGGCGTGCTTTCGGCGCTGCCTGGTGCACGTGGGACAATGGCCGGGTGTTGCGCTGGATCACCGCCGGGGAGTCACACGGTCGTGCGCTGGTGGCCGTGCTCGAAGGCATGGTCGCCGGCGTGCAGGTCACCTCCACCGAGATCGCCGATCAACTCGCCCGCCGTCGCCTGGGCTACGGCCGTGGCGCCCGCATGGCCTTCGAGCGCGACGCGGTGACGGTGCTGTCCGGGGTGCGCCACGGCGTCACCCTGGGCGGGCCGATCGCCGTGGAGATCGGCAACACCGAATGGCCCAAATGGGAGACGGTGATGGCGGCCGACCCGGTGGACGCGGAGCGAGCCGAGGACCTGGAGAACTCGGCGCGCAACGCGCCGCTCACCCGGCCCCGGCCCGGCCACGCCGACTACGCGGGCATGCTCAAGTACGGATTCGACGACGCCCGGCCCGTGCTGGAGCGGGCCAGCGCCCGGGAGACCGCCGCCCGTGTCGCGGCCGGGACAATCGCGCGGTCGTTCCTGCGCCAGGCGATGGGCGTCGAGGTGCTCTCCCACGTCATCGCGATCGGGCCGTCGCAGCCCTACGACGGCCCGCCGCCGCGCGCCGAAGACCTGCCCGCGATCGACGCCAGCCCGGTCCGCGCCTATGACAAGGCCGCCGAGGAGTCGATGATCGCCGAGATCGAGGCGGCCAAGAAGGACGGCGACACCCTCGGCGGTGTGGTCGAGGTCGTGGCGCTGGGCCTGCCGATCGGGCTGGGGTCGTTCACCAGCGGCGACAATCGGCTCGACGGCCAGCTGGCCGCCGCCGTCATGGGCATCCAGGCGATCAAGGGCGTCGAGATCGGCGACGGCTTTGCGACCGCGCGGCGCCGGGGCAGCCGCGCCCACGACGAGATGTATCCCGGGCCCGACGGCGTGGTCCGGTCGACCAACCGGGCCGGCGGGCTCGAGGGCGGCATGACCAACGGCCAGCCGCTGCGGGTGCGCGCCGCGATGAAACCCATCTCCACGGTGCCGCGCGCGCTGGCGACGGTCGACATGGCCACCGGCGACGCGGCCGTCGCCATCCACCAGCGTTCGGACGTCTGCGCGGTGCCGGCCGCCGGGGTGGTGGCCGAGACCATGGTGGCGCTGGTGCTGGCCCGCGCGGCGCTGCTGAAGTTCGGCGGCGACTCGCTGACCGAGACATGCCGCAACATCGACTCCTACCGGCGTGCCGTCGCCGAGCGGGACGCGCCGGCGGCCCGGGGTACCGCGTGATGACACCCAAAGCGGTGCTCGTGGGGCTGCCCGGCTCCGGCAAGTCCACCATCGGGCGGCGGCTCGCCAAGGCGCTCGGCGTGGACCTGCTGGACACCGACGCGGCGATCGAGCAGCGCACCGGCCGCAGCATCGCCGACATCTTCGCCACCGACGGCGAGCAGGAGTTCCGCCGCGTCGAACAGGACGTGGTGCGCGCGGCACTGGCCGACCACGACGGGGTCGTCTCCCTGGGCGGTGGGGCCGTCACCAGCCCGGGGGTGCGCGAGGCGCTGGCCGGCCACCCCGTCGTCTACCTGCAGATCAGCGCCGCCGAAGGGGTGCGGCGCACCGCCGGCTCCACTGCGCGGCCGCTGCTGGCCGGCGCCGACCGCGCCGAGAGGTACCGCGACCTGATGGCCCAGCGAGTCCCGCTGTACCGGCGCGTCGCCACGATCCGGGTGGACACCAACCGCCGCAACCCCGGGGCGGTGGTCCGTCACATCGTGTCGCGGCTGCCGCAAACCCGGCCCAGCGAGGCCGCCACATGACCGGCACCACCGCGCCGGTCACCCTCGAGGTGGCCGTCGACCCGCCCTACCCGGTGATCATCGGCACCGACCTGGACGGCGAGCTGGACCGGCTGCTGTCCGGTCGGCACCGTGTCGCGATCCTGCACCAACCGCTGCTGGCGCCGGCCGCCGAGGCGATCCGCAGCCGGCTGGCCGGCCACGGCGTCGACGCGCACCGCATCGAGATCCCCGACGCCGAGGCCGGCAAGGACCTGCCCGTCGTGGGGTTCATCTGGGAGGTGCTGGGCCGCATCGGCATCGACCGCAAGGACGTCCTGGTCAGCCTGGGCGGCGGCGCGGCCACCGACGTCGCCGGTTTCGCGGCGGCCACCTGGCTGCGCGGGGTCTCGATCGTGCACATGCCCACCACCCTGCTGGGCATGGTGGATGCCGCCGTCGGCGGCAAGACCGGCATCAACACCGACGCCGGCAAGAACCTGGTCGGCGCGTTCCATCAGCCGCTGGCCGTCCTGGTCGACCTGGCGACCCTGGCGACGCTGCCGCGCAACGAGCTGGTCTCCGGGATGGCCGAAATCGTCAAGGCCGGGTTCATCGCCGACCCGGCGATCCTCGATCTCATCGAGGCCGACCCGCAGGCGGCCCTGGATCCGGCCGGTGGGGTGCTGCCGGAGCTGGTGCGCCGCGCGATCGCGGTGAAGGCGCAGGTCGTGGCCGCCGACGAGAAGGAATCCGAGCTGCGCGAAATCCTGAACTACGGCCACACCCTGGGCCACGCCATCGAGCGCCGCGAACGCTACCGGTGGCGGCACGGGGCCGCCGTCTCGGTGGGCTTGGTGTTCGCCGCCGAGCTGGCCCGGCTGGCCGGCCGGCTGGACGACGCCACCGCGCAGCGGCATCGCACCATCCTGACCTCCCTGGGCTTGCCGGTCGGCTACGACGCCGACGCGCTGCCGGAGTTGCTCGAATACATGGCCGGCGACAAGAAATCCCGCGCGGGCGTGCTGCGGTTCGTGGTGCTCGACGGGCTGGCCGAGCCGGGCCGGCTGGCCGGGCCGGACCCGTCCCTGCTGGCGGCGGCCTACGCGGGGCTGGGTGAACCATGAAGGTCAACGTCATCAACGGCCCGAACCTGGGCCGGCTGGGCCGGCGCGAGCCCGGGGTGTACGGGCACACCACCCACGAGGAGCTGGCCGCGCTGGTCGAGGCTGAGGCCGCCGCGTTGGGGCTGGCGGCTGTGGTGCGGCAAAGCGACAGCGAAGCCCAACTGCTCGAGTGGATCCACGCGGCCGCCGACGCCGGGGAGCCGGTGATCCTCAACGCCGGCGGCCTCACCCACACGTCGATCGCGCTGCGCGACGCGTGCGCCGAGTTGCGCGCGCCGCTGATCGAGGTGCACATCTCCAATGTGCATGCGCGCGAGGAGTTCCGGCGATATTCCTACCTCAGCCCGGTCGCGACCGGGCTGATCGTGGGCCTGGGCGTGCAGGGCTACCTGCTGGCCCTGCGCTACCTGGTCAGCATGCGGGATTGAGCCGGCCGGCTCGGGTCAGCCGCGCTCGGGCTCCTCGGAGGGCCGCTCGATGACCGCCTCGGTGGCTTCGGTCGCCTCTCCGGCCTGTCCGGCCTCGGTGGCGGGGACCGGCTTGATCACCTCGGTCTTGGCTTCCGCGGCGGCCGTGGGCATGGCCTCGGTGCCGCCGCCCCACGTGCCCGTCGGGATCGTCTCGGTGGGTGCCTCGCGCTCGGCGGTGGCCACCGCCGACGGCGCGGCGGCCACCGCGCCCGCCGGCACGGCCACCTCGCCGGTGGGGGTGTCATCGTCGCGCACCGCGGAGAACACGTCGGTGTCGGCCCGCTCCTCGCCCGCGCCCTCCGGGCGCGGCGGCGGGTTGCGGTCCACCCGCCAGCGGCCGGCGGTCACACCGGTGATCGCGGCCAGGAACACGATGAGCGCGGTGAACGCCGCGAACGTCGTCAGCTCGTTGATCAGCCCCCCGGTGTAGATGGCCTTGTAGAACAGCGCGAGGATCCAGGCCACCGCGCCGCTGAGGATGCCCGCCACCAGGCCGGCCAACAACCAGGTCATCGCCAGGTCCTGGCGTCGGTCGGGGTCCGGGTTGGCCGTCGCGTCGGCGCGGCCGTCGAGTACTCCCCAGGCGAACGCGGCAGCGGTGAACAGGAGCAGGAGCACGATACTGACCAGCCCGGCCTGCGTTGGCCAGGCGTTGATGATCGTCCCCTGAATCACACGGACGACGACCATCAGACCGGCGAACACCAGTCCGCGAAGCATCCAGTTAGTCATGAGCCCTCAGCGTAGCGAGTACCGTCAAGGGGCGTGACACATTCACAGCGTCGAGACAAGTTGAAGGCGCGGATCGCCGCCGGCGGGCTGGAAGCCATGCTGGTCACGGACCTGATCAACGTTCGCTATCTGTCCGGATTCACCGGGTCCAACGGCGCGTTGCTGGTGTTCGCCGACGACTCGAACGGCCGAAGCCCGGTGCTGGCCACCGATGGCCGGTACCGCACCCAGGCCGCCGAGCAGGCACCCGACCTCGACATAGCGGTCGAGCGGGCCGTCGGCCGGCACCTGGTCGGGCTGGCCGCCGACGCCGGTGTGAGCAAGCTGGGATTCGAAAGCGACGTCGTCACGGTCGACGGCTACGACACCCTGACCGCCGAGCTGCGGGAACGCAAGGCGGCCACCGAGCTGGTGCGGGCCGCCGGAACCGTGGAGGCGCTGCGCGAGATCAAGGATGACGGCGAGGTGGCTTTGCTGCGGCTGGCCTGCGAGGCGGCCGACGCCGCCCTGACCGACCTGGTGCAGCGCGGCGGCCTGCGGCCGGGGCGAACCGAGCGCGAGGTGAGCCGCGAGCTGGAGGCGCTGATGCTCGACCACGGCGCCGACGCGATCTCCTTCGAGACGATCGTCGCGGCCGGCGCCAATTCGGCGATCCCGCATCACCGCCCGACCGATGCGGTGCTCGCCGCCGGCGATTTCGTCAAGATCGACTTCGGCGCGCTGGTCGCGGGGTACCACTCCGACATGACCCGTACCTTCATCCTGGGGAAGGCTGCCGAGTGGCAGCTGGAGATCTACCGGCTGGTCGCCGAGGCGCAGCGCGCCGGGCGGGAGGCGCTGCGGCCCGGGGCCGCGCTGCGCGACGTGGACGGCGCGGCCCGCCGGCTCATCGTCGACGCCGGCTACGGCGAGCAGTTCGGTCACGGCTTGGGCCACGGGGTGGGCCTGCAGATCCACGAAGCGCCGGGGATCGGGGCCACGTCCGCCGGTACACTACTGGCGGGCTCCGCGGTGACCGTGGAGCCCGGTGTCTATTTGCCCGGCCGCGGCGGTGTCCGCATCGAGGACACGGTGGTCGTGCCTGACGAGACCGCCGGGCGCGGCCCGGAATTACTGACCCAGTTCCCCAAAGAACTGACCATCCTTTAGGAGATACACCGACCGTGGCATCGACCGCCGACTTCAAGAACGGACTGGTGCTGGTGATCGACGGCCAGCTGTGGCAGATCGTCGAATTCCAGCACGTCAAACCCGGCAAGGGGCCAGCCTTCGTGCGCACCAAGCTCAAGAACGTCATCTCGGGCAAGGTCGTCGACAAGACCTACAACGCCGGGGTGAAGGTGGAGACCGCCACGGTCGACCGGCGTGACACCACCTATCTGTACCGCGACGGCTCGGACTTCGTGTTCATGGACAGCCAGGACTACGAGCAGCACCCGCTGCCCGAGTCGCTGGTGGGTGATGCGGCCAATTTCCTGCTCGAGGGCATGCCGGTGCAGATCGCGTTCCACAACGGTGCGGCGCTCTACATCGAGCTGCCGGTGACGGTCGAACTCGACGTCACCCACACCGAGCCGGGGCTGCAGGGCGACCGCTCCAGCGCCGGCACCAAGCCCGCCACTCTGGAGACCGGCGCACAGATCAACGTCCCGCTGTTCATCAACACCGGCGACAAGCTGAAGGTCGATTCCCGCGATGGCAGCTACCTGGGGCGCGTCAACGCGTGAGCAAACCCGCGCGCCCCGCTAAAGGACGCCATCAGGCCCGCAAACGTGCCGTCGACCTGCTGTTCGAGGCCGAGGCTCGCGGAATGGCCCCCGGGGAGCTGGTCGACGTGCGGACCGCGCTGGCGCAGTCGCAATCCGACGTCGCGCCGCTGCACTCCCACACGGTGACCGTGGCCCGCGGCGTCGGCGAGAACAGCGCGCACATCGACGACCTGATCAGTTCGCACCTGCAGGGCTGGACTCTGGACCGGTTGCCGGCGGTGGACCGAGCGATCCTGCGGGTCGCGGTGTGGGAGCTGCTCTATGCCGACGACGTGCCGGAGCCGGTCGCCGTCGATGAGGCCGTGCAGCTGGCCAAGGAGTTGTCCACCGACGAGTCCCCGGGCTTTCTCAACGGCGTGCTGGGGCGCGTCATGCTGGTGACGCCGCAGATCCGGGCCGCAGCGCAGGCGGTCCGAAGCCAGGCGCCGGACCCGTGAGCCGGTTGGAGTTGCGTATCGTCGTTGCTGCGGTCATGGCCGCGGTGGTGGTGGTGGGTGCGGTCGTCTGCGCGGCCTACCGGCTGAGCATCGTGGCGGCGGTGCTGGCGATCTACGCCCTGGGCGTCGGCGCCTGGCTGGCGCACTGCGTCGAACGTTTGATCGTGGCCCGCCGCATCACCACCGTCCGTTCGGCCGCCAAGCCGCTGCAGCCGTTGCTGCCGCTGATGGCCGCCCTGATGGGTCTGACGCAGGCGGTGGTGCGCTCGCTCAGCGACGTCGCCGACTTGCCGGCGCGCCGCCGGGGGCTTGCGGCACCGCCCGCCTACCGGCCACGCCGAAACGGTTCCCCGTCCGGGGTGGCCGGGTCAGGACGACTATCCGCACCAAAGGACAGGTGAGGTTATGACTGCACACTGGGGCCGGCCGCGACGACTGCACGTGTCCGCGCTGGCGGCGGTGGCCAACCCGTCGTACACGCGGCTGGACACGTGGAACCTCCTCGACGACGCGTGCCGCCACCTGGCCGAGGCCGACCTGAGCAAGCAGGACATCCACCACGACGTGGCCACGGTGCGGCGGCTGATGGACCGGCTGGCCGCCTACGAGCGGTACTGGCTGTACCCGGGTGCGGCGAACCTGGCGACCTTTCGGGCCCACCTGGAGATGCTTTCGACGGTTCGGCTCGCCGAGGAGGTGTCGTTGGCGGTGCGGCTGCTGTCCGAATACGGCGACCGCGCTGGGCTTTTCGACACCGCGGCGTCGCTGGCCGAGCAGGAGCTGGTCGCCCAGGCCACACAGCAGCAGTTCTACACCGTGCTGCTCGCCGACGATGCCCCGATGACGGCGCCCGACAGCCTGGTCGAGTGCCTGCGGGCGCTGCGCCGCTCCTCCGAAGAGATCCAGTACGAGCTACTGGTGGTCGGCAGCATCGAGGACGCCATCACCGCGGTCGCGCTCAACGGCGAGATCCAGGTCGCGATCATCCGCGACGACCTGCCGCTGCGGTCCCGCGACCGGGTGCCGCTGATGACCACGCTGCTCGGTGGCGACGGGGACAACCCGACGGCCAGCCAAACCCACGACTGGATCGAATGCGCCGAATGGATCCGGGAGCTGCGGCCGCACATCGACCTGTATCTGCTCACCGCCGAGTCGATCGCCGCGGAGACCGACGACCCCGACGTCTACGACCGCACGTTCTACCGGCTGAACGACGTCACCGATCTGCACAGCACCGTGCTCGCGGGGTTGCGGAACAGGTTCGCCACACCGTTTTTCGACGCCCTGCGGGCCTACGCCGCGGCGCCGATCGGCCAGTTCCACGCGCTGCCGGTCGCGCGGGGGGCCAGCATCTTCAACTCCAGGTCGCTGCAGGACATGGGCGAGTTCTACGGCCGCAACATCTTCATGGCCGAGACGTCTTCGACCTCGGGCGGTTTGGACTCGCTGCTGGACCCGCACGGCAACATCAAGGCGGCGATGGACAAGGCCGCCGTCACCTGGAACTCCAACTGGACCTACTTCAGCACCAACGGGACGTCGACGGCCAACAAGATCGTCGTGCAGGCCCTGACCCGGCCGGGCGACATCGTGCTGATCGACCGCAACTGCCACAAATCCCACCACTACGGCCTGGTGCTGGCCGGGGCCTACCCGCTGTACCTGGACGCATATCCGTTGCCGCAGTACGCGATCTACGGAGCGGTGTCACTGCACACGATCAAGAAGACGCTGCTGGACCTCGAGGCCGCCGGGCAGCTGCACCGGGTGCGCATGCTGCTGCTGACCAACTGCACCTTCGACGGCGTCGTCTACAACCCCCGCCGGGTGATGGAGGAGGTGCTGGCGATCAAGCCCGACATCTGCTTCCTGTGGGACGAGGCGTGGTACGCGTTCGCCACCGCGGTGCCGTGGGCCCGGCAGCGCACCGCGATGATCTCCGCCGAGCGCCTCGAACAGATGCTGGCATCACCGGAATACGCGGGCGAGTACCGGCGGTGGAGCGCCGAGATGGACGGGGTCGACCGGTCGGAGTGGGTGACCCGCCGGCTGCTGCCCGATCCCGCCCGCGCCCGGGTCCGGGTATACGCGACGCATTCCACGCACAAGTCGCTGTCGGCGTTCCGGCAGTCGTCGATGATCCACGTGCGCGACCAGGACTTCAAGGCGCTGACCCGCGACGCGTTCGACGAGGCGTTTTTGACCCACACCTCGACGTCGCCCAACCAGCAGCTTCTCGCGTCGCTGGACCTGGCGCGCCGGCAGGTCGACATCGAGGGGTTCGAACTGGTCCGGCACGTCTACAACATGGCGCTGGTCTTTCGCCACCGGGTCCGCAAGGACGCGCTGATCAGCCGCTGGTTCCGCATTCTCGACGAGTCCGACCTGGTGCCCGACGAGTTCCGGACCTCGACGGTCAGCTCGTACCGGCAGGTCCGGCAGGGGGCGCTGGCCGAGTGGAACGAGGCGTGGCGGTCGGATCAGTTCGTGCTGGACCCGACCCGGCTCACCCTGTTCATCGGCCGGACCGGGATGAACGGGTTCGACTTCCGCGAGAAGATTCTGATGGAGCGGTTCGGTATCCAGATCAACAAGACCTCGATCAACAGCGTGCTGCTGATCTTCACCATCGGGGTCACCTGGTCGAGTGTGCACTACCTGCTCGACGTGCTGCGCCGGATCGCCTCGGACCTCGACCGCCGGCAGCTCGAGAGGGGCAAGGACGACCGCGCTCTGCAGGCCCGCCGGGTCGAGGAGATCACCGAGGACCTGCCGCACCTGCCGGACTTCAGTGAGTTCGACATCGCGTTCCGTCCGGTCGACGCGTGTTCGTTCGGTGACATGCGGTCGGCTTTCTACGCCGGCTACGAGGAGTCCGACCGCGAGCACGTCCTGATGGGGATGGCCGGGCGGCGGCTCGCCGACGGCAAGACGTTGGTGTCGACGACGTTCGTGGTGCCCTACCCGCCGGGCTTCCCCGTGTTGGTGCCCGGCCAGGTGGTGTCCAAGGAGATCGTCTACTTCCTCGCCCAACTCGACGTCAAGGAGATCCACGGCTACAACCCCGACCTGGGATTGTCGGTGTTCACGCAGGAGGCGCTGGCGCGGATGGAGGCCCAGCGCAACGCGTCGACGGCCGCGGTGGGCTCCGCGTTACCGGTCTTCGCGCTGGCCGCCGACGCCGGGAGCAACGGCGACGGCGCGGCGCAGACGGTCGCCGACGAGGTCTGAGCCGCACACGGCGTCTACCGCAGGATCTTGGCGTAGAGCAGGCTGTCCTGCGGCTCGGGCCCCATGCTCGGGTAGACGACGTGACGGGCGAGCCGGCCTTCCAGGAAGAAACCGGCGCGTTCGAGCAGGCGGGTGGACCGTTGGTTGTCGGGACTGCACGTGGCCCACACCCGGTAGATCTGCCGGTCGGATTCCAGTGCGTTCACCAGCATGTCGAGGGCCTCGGACAGCAAACCCTTGCCCCACCAGCGCTTGCCGAGGCAGTAGCCGATCTCCACCGAGTGCGGGGCGGTCCGCCGGTAGCTGACCATCCCGACGACTTCCCCGGTGTGTCGCAGCTCGATGACCCAGGTTCGTTCGTCGTCGCCGACGTTGAGCTTCTCGGTGATCACCCGCCGGGTCGCCGCGACGTCCGGATGCGGCGGCCACAGCAGATACCGGGTGACCTCGGGGTCGCGGGCCACCCGCTGGAACAGCGCGCCCGCGTCGTCGAGGACGGGCAGCCGCAGCAGCAACCGGGGGCCGGCGATGCGGTCAGGCGGGTAGCTGGGCATTCACAGGCCGAGCGCTTGATAGGTGCGGCGGACGAATTTCGGCTGCGCGGTGCGCAGTTGGGCCAGCGACGTGTTGCCCGCGACGGCCGTGGCGGCGTCCGCGGTCATGTCGGGCATGTTCTGGATCAGGTACAGCGCGACCAGGTCGTCGGCGGACGGGTCGGCCTGCCACCACGTCCCGTAGGCGCCGGGCCAGCTGAAGGTGCCCAGCCCGCCCGGTCCGAACAGCGGCGCCGAGCGCGCCGGATCGGTCACCACCGACAGGTTCAGCCCGAATCCGCGGCCGACCCAGTACGGCGCTCCCAGGAAGTCGTGGCGCTTGTGCTCGGGGGTGAGCCGGTCGGTGTGCATGAGCCGCGCCGAGGCCGCAGAGAGCACGCGCACGCCCTCGATGGTCCCGTCGCCGAGCAGCATCCGCACGAACCGCAGGTAGTCGCCGGCGGTCGACCACAGCCCGCCGCCGGCGTTGCAGAACGATGGCGGTGTGATGTGCGGGGTCCCCATCACGTCGTGGCGCAGGGTGCCCTGCTCGTCGATCCGGTACATCGTCGCGGCGCGCCGCCGCGCCTCGGGGGTCACGAAAAAACCGGTGTCGGGCATGCCCACCGGCCCCAGCACCCGTTCGTCGAGCACCTGGTGGAACGGTTTGCCCTCGACGCGGGAGGCGATGACCCCCAGCAGGTCGATGGAGTGGCTGTAGGTGACCCGCTCTCCGGGTTGGTGCACCAGCGGCAGTTTGGCCAGCTCGGTCAGCCACGCGTCGGGCCCCTGGTTGAACGGCAGCCGCACGTAGGCCCGCGAGATCGGCCCGGACACCGAGAAGCCGTAGGCCAGGCCGCTGGTGTGGGTGAGCAGGTCCTCGATCACGATGGCGCGCCGCGCCGGATGCGTGCGGTCCAGCGGACCGCGCGGGTCGTCGAGCACCCGCACGTCGGCCAGCTCCGGCGCCCAACCCACGATCGGGTCGTTCAGCGCGAGTTTTCCCTCGTCGACCAGGCTCATCACCGCGGCGACGGTCACGGGTTTGGTCATCGACGCGATGCGGAACAGGGTGTCCTGCTGCATCGGCAGCCCCGCCTCGACGTCGCGGTAGCCGATCTCGTTGATCTGCAGCACTTTTCCGCGCTGCCAGACCAGCGTCACCGCGCCGGAGAGCAGCCCCGCGTCGCACACCTCTCGGATGGAGGCGGCATTGCCCTGCAGGTTCACGAGGCCCGCTGCGCACGCACGAACCAAAACGACATCTCGAACCGGGTGCCGTCGTGTTCGCGGCGCATCGTGGCAGGATCCAGCGATTCGATCTCCCACCCCGCGCTGCCGAGAATGTCGCGCAGCGTCTGCTCGGAGACCACCGGGCGGGGCCATTCGTCGACGGCGCCGGTGTCGGAGAAGCAACTGATCAGCAGCGTGGCCCCGGGCCGGGTCGCGCGGTGCACCGCGGCGGCGTAGCGGCGTTTGCCGTCGTCGTCGAGGCAGTGGAACATGCCGCTGTCGACGACGGTGTCGAACGCTTCGGTGTAGCCGTCGAGCGTGGTGGAGTCGGCCACCGCGAACCGCACGTCGACTCCTGCGTCGGCGGCCCGCCGCTCCGCGGTGGTGAGCGCGGTCGGGGAGATGTCGAGCCCGGTCACCCGGTACCCCTTGCCGGCCAGATAGACGGCGTTGTCGCCGAGGCCGCAGCCGATGTCGAGGACGTCACCGTGTACCCAGCCGCGGTCGTGCCAGGTGACGACGTTGTCCTTGGGTGCCTTGGTGTCCCAGGGCGGGGTGGGCATCGGCGGGATGCCCACGCCAGGGCTCTCGCCGCGATAGAGCGCGTCGAAGTCCATGCGCTGCAACCCCGAGAAACCCGGCGATGAATTCGAGTCCGTCATTGGTGCCAGCTTAGGCCTAGGCGGCGTGCCGTTGCGCCAGTGTGATGCCGATGCGGGTTTCGAGTTCGCTGATGTCCAGCACGGGCGGCCCGGGCGGCGGCGGCGCGGTGGAGTGGTAGCGCATCCCGGTTGGGGTGATGAATTCTGCCGTATGGCAACAGTTCTCGTCGACCAAGGCGGTGACGCGCCAGCCCGGGCTCTCCTTGGTGTAGTTGCATCGTTCACAGGTGCCCAGGCCGTTGGCGGCGCTGGTCGGTCCGCCCCGGGCCCAGGGTTGGGCGTGGTCGTGGTGGCGGATGGGGGCGTCGCAGTAGGGGGTGCGGCAGTGGTGGTCGCGTAGGTCGATGAAGGTGGCCAGCCCTTTGGGGAAGGTCCGGGCGCGTGATTCCATGGCGACCAGGGCGCCGGTGCGGGGATGGCGGTAGAGCCGGCGCAGGGTGGCCCGCGATCGGGCGTCGGTGATCGCGGTGCTGACGAGGTTGCGGGCTACGGCGGCCGGGATGGGGCCGTAGCCGGCCAGCTCGGCGGGCGTGGTGGTGCCGCCGAGCAGGGTCTCGTCGGTGAGGACCAGGTTGACGGCGATGGGTGTGGGCACCTGGGCGGGGCGTGCGGTGATCCGTTCGATCAGCGTGTCGGCCATGACCTGGCCGCGCGTGCGGCCGTCGAAGGTGGTGTCGGCGGCGCGTGTGAGCGTGGCGTACACCGAGACGCCGTGGGTCACCGGTAGTAGTGCGGTCAGGTAGGTCATGGTGTCGGGGGCGGGGCGGATGGTGACGGTGCGCTCGTGTTCGGCTGTGGCGGCGCGTTCGACGACGGCGTGCGGGTCGA
>NZ_JBMIOP010000138.1:0-13478 GCF_049197365.1 Mycobacterium sp. THU-M104 | reverse complement strand
GCAGCGGTTTCTAATTTGCCGTGATCTTCGGTGTTGGAGTCGACCGTGTCGAGGGGCGCGCACCGTGTGTCAATGTTGACCGGTGACCGCTCAGGCGTTCGTCGACGAGTCGGGCAGGGGAGCCCGCTACTACGTGTGCGTAGCGGTGGTGGCCGATGGGGACGTGGACTCATTGCGTCGCTTGGCACGCTCGCTTTGCTTACCAGGGCAACGACGGTGGCATTTCGTGCATGAACGCGTTAGCCGGCGCCGGCAAATCGTCGATGCGCTCGTTAGCAACGCCTCGACGACGGCGCTGGTTTTCCACGGCAAGGGTGACGAGACCACGGTCCGAGCTGAAAGCTTCCGCCGAATGGTGCGCCTACTACTCGACCGCAACGTCACCCGGTTGGTTATCGAATCGCGCGAGGGCCGCGACCATCTGGATCGGCAAGTGCTCGTCGGTGAACTGCGCGAGCAGTCTGCCGGATTCGGTTACGACCACATGCCCGCACATAGCGACCCGTTGTTGTGGGTTGCCGACGCCGTCGCCTGGTGCTCGTCGGCCGGTGGAGTGTGGGCTGAACGGATTCACCCGCTTGTCGCGCACTTAGAGCGTGTCGTCCATTGAAAAACGCGAAGCCCGGCCGCTCACCGTCCGGAGAGGAGCCGGGCTCACTTCCTGAAGCTCAACGCCCCAGGCTCGTTCAACTTTATACCACGTCGCTGCCATCACGGAAGCAAACGCTTGGGCATGTGGGGAGGGCCGCGAAACGTGCGGTCTCCGACTCGTGTTCTGTCGGAGCTTGTCCATCGGGGGCCTTCGTCCGTGGAGTCGCCAGCAAGCCCACCAATCCGGGTCACCTCACATGTCCCAAACGACACCCCTTGCTCCATCAGTAGCTTTTACCAGCCATTTTGCTGATCAGCCGCCGTCGAAGCGGCAGAAACATCTGACCTTGCTGACAAGTCGGGAAACTACCCCCTGGTGCGGGTGTTTTCGGGTCCAATGCATCGAGTGTGAATCCTGGCGTCGAGCGTGAAACGTGGGCGAGAAAATCGCGAAAATTCCGCCCCCTGTTCACACTCGACGCCAGGAGGGCAGACAGAAAGCGGCAAGCGGACGGCCAGCCACCAGATTCATCTGTCCTTGCTCGCACGTCGGGAACCCCCTTTGACGGGGTCTTCGCGGTTAGTAGTGGTGCAGGTGGATCAGGTTTCCGACCAGGGTGAGGCGGTCATGTGCGCGATGCTGTCACCCGTTTGGCCGTCTCCACCAGCTGCTCGGCTGCGCGGTTCATCTTCTTCAGCTCGACCGATGTCAGATCCTGATGGGTATACGCTGCCTTGTTCTTCAAGTTCAGCAACGTGTTCAAGTGCCGCTCGGATCCGCTGTCGGCCTGTTTCAGCAGCGCGACGGCCTCGTTGTGACTGCCGGTGTTCGAATGCACACCGAGGCGTACGCAACAGATCACGTCCGCGGCGGCGATGCCGGCGTCGACGTAAAGATCACCCGCCGCGTTGGCCATCTCCTTTCCCAGGAGGTCCGCGGCGTCGAAGAATTCGATCGCCTTCGATATGCGTCCCGCGATGACCGCGGAATCGCAGTCGCGTTGTCCCGCCATCAGGACCTCTCTCTCAGTTGCCGGTTCAGCCACGACCGTGTCCCCGCGACAGTCAGGCCCTGCTTGGATATGTCGTCGAGCAGCGGCTCACCCGCGACGGCTGCGGCGATGAGCTCGTCTGTGGTGTATTCGACGATCTGGCCGTCGTTCCCGGTCCACGCGGCGACCGATCGCGCGAGTTCGGTCAGCCGCTCTTCCCACTGCAGGTCCTTACCGCGGTCGGTGCCGGAGGCGCGCACCAGGAACAGGTCGATGTCGCTGTCGAGCGTCATCCGCCCCGTTGCCGCCGACCCGAACACCGCCGCGTACGCGAGCTCCTCACCCCACCCCTTCAGGTGCTTCTCCAGGCGGTCGAGGAACGCGGCGGTCAGGCGCGACAGCGCCGTGATCGGACCGGCCGCGAGATGTTCGGTGTTAAGGCGGTAAGTGTGGGTCCGGCCGACCTGATCGTGGAGCACCACCCCCTGCGCGGTGAGCCGCGTCAGGACCTTGCGGATGCCCTCACCCGAGACCGCGGTCAGCATGCGCTGGATCTGAGCGACCGTGAACGTCGCGTCGGCGGTCGCGAGCACCGCGAGCACGTCACCATCCAGGGTCGGTGTCACCGTGGCGAACGGCTTGTTGAGCTGCATCGCAGACACCCCTTACTCCAACTAAAGTTAGAGTAATACAACTATAGTTGAATTGCATGCGCTTGATCGGGCCTGGTCTTCAGTGGCACGGGCATGACGCGACCCACCTACCTCACATGTCGCAAATGACACCCCAGGCCCCATCGCCGGCGTTTACCAGCCCTTTTGTAGCTGACAGTCAAGCGAAGCGCCAGAAACATCTGACCTTTGTCGCAAGTCGGGAATCTACCCCTTGCGCTCGGGACAGGGGCCTGTACCCGAGGGTGTGGCGGCCAGGCGCTATAGCTTTGCCCTGTCGGGTGTCGGCGTGCGGGTGGTCGGGGTGGTGTCGAACAGGACTCGGAGGTCGGTTCCTTGGTAGGCGTTGCAGTCGACGGTGTGTCCGGCGATGTTTGCGCTGTTGGTGAATTGCCACGCGGCGGGGGTAACACCTCCGTAGGGTGCCCATCCTTCGCCGGTATTGCCGCCAGAGTCGGCGTAGATGGTTGAGGCGTAGCCGGAGCCGTCCGGGTACCCGGATGACACCAGGGCGTCGGCCAGGCCGGACAGGGTGCCGCGGCCCTGCTGCCGCCAGTACCACTGGGGGTAGTAGCCCAGCTGCACGATGATCCCGGCGGCGTTGAACGCGTCGACCACGGCGGTGAGATTAGCCAGGTCGCCGCCGTTGTCCTCCCAGTCCAGCATCGCGCGCGTTCCGCCGTTGTTGGCGTGCCAGGTTCGCACCTGCGAAGCGGGGTCGTCGGTCGTCACGTAGTGGTAACCGATGACGGGCAGGTTATGCTGCTGGCACCATTGCCGCACCGGCGGCCAGTACGGGTCCTCGTAATAGTTGCCCTCGGACACTTTGTGGCACATCCCGCTAAAACCTTCTGGCACGAGCTGTTCCAGGAAACTAATCGCGTCCTGGACAGACGACCAGTTGTTGTTGCTGCAATCGGGGTAAAACAGCGTCACGGCCGGTGCCAATGGCCGGTCTGGGCAAGATATTTGGTGATCCGCACCAGCCCATCACGGTCGCGGCGCACCTGCCAGCACAGCCCGTTATCGGTTTTGACCGCGGTGGCGACCGCCCCGGCTTGGCGGCGAACTTCCCCGGCCCGCGTAGCATGACCATGTTTATTCACCGGCGACCCCTTATTCCGTCTTATTCCGTCACGTCACCGGGAAATGGTAGCGCCGATATGCGGGCTGGCAGGTGCCCTCCACCCCACGGTTGGGTGGCTCTGGCATACGGGTGTGACCTTGGGTTCAGATCGTTGGCTTCTACCCCGAATCCAAGCCCATAGGTCACACCCGCACCAGGAGCCACGCCGGTCATGAGACGATAAACGCCGGGGTCCCAGCCCCACACATCGGCCTTTCCGGCACCCTGGGCGGCCGGGGGATCGCACCCCCCGGCTTCCGCCATTTCCCCCAGGGGGATGATCCGAAATGCCGGCTTCGAGCGTGGATCCTGGTGCCCGCCCCGGCCGGATGCCCGTCCTGAGCGATCCGCCCCCGCGGCCGGTCACCGGTGCCGGGACCTGCTGGCGGCGCTACGGCGTTCCGTCGGTCCCTGGGGTGCCGCCGAAAAAGCCGGCGGTGCCGCCGGGACCTCCGTTGCCGCCGCTGGCACCGTCACCGCCGTTGCCGCCGTCGCCGTAGAGCGCCGGGGTGAACTTGCCGTTCATACTTGCCCCGGCGTTGCCGCCGTCGCCGCCGTGGGCGGGGTAGGCGCCGCTCCCGGCGTCACCACCGTTGCCGCCGAATCCGAACAATCCGAGGCCGTCACCGCCGTCACCGCCGTGGCCGCCGTGGCCGAGGGTGGTGTTGCCGCCGTGCCCGCCGCCACCGCCGAGACCAGCGCCTACCAATGCGGCGCCCAGGCCGCCGTCACCGCCAGCACCGCCGTGCCCGCTGGCGCCGGTAGCGGCGCCGCCGGCCCCGCCGCCCCCACCGCTGGCGATGCCCACCAACGTGGCGCCCACACCGCCGTCACCTCCGGCACCGCCGTGACCGCTGGCGCCGGTGGCGGCCCCGCCGGCCCCGCCGGCCCCGCCGTGATCGAGGCTGCCGCCGAACAGGGCGAGGCTGACATCCATGCCGCCGGTGCCACCGGCGCCACCGTGCAGAGCGGCGGCCCCGCCGGCCCCACCGGCCCCGCCGTGGGTGACGTCGAACCCGGCAAGCGCCAAGCCGGCGGCACCACCGCCAGTACCACCCACGCCGCCGGTGCCGTCCACATGGGTGGCAGCGCCACCGGCACCGCCAGCGCCGCCGTGCGCGACGTCGAACCCGACGAAGGAGACGCCAGCGCCGTAACCACCGGCGCCACCCGCGCCGCCGGTGCCACCCGTCCCGGTGGCGGCACCACCGGCGCCGCCGGCGCCGCCCACCGCGTAGTCGATCCCGATTAGGCTGCGGCCCGCGCCGAGGCCGCCGGCGCCACCGTGCCCGCCGACACCGGAGGCCCCGCTGGCCGCGCCACCGGCGCCGCCGTGCCCACCGAAACCAAGAAACAGGCCGGCGTCGCTGCCGCCCGCGCCACCGGTCCCGCCGGTGCCGGTGGTGGCGGTCCCACCGGTCCCGCCGGTGCCGCCCCACGACAGGAGAAGACCCCCGGCCCCGCCGGCCCCGCCGGTACCGCCGGCACCGGTGGTGGCGGTCCCACCGGTCCCGCCGGTGCCGCCGATACCGAACAGCAATCCCGAGACCCCACCGGCCCCACCGGCCCCGCCGGCTCCCCCGTTTCCGGCTCCTGTGGCCGGCCCTCCGGCCCCGCCGATTCCCCCGTCGCCGAACAGCCACCCCCCGGCCCCGCCGGCCCCGCCGGTGGCTCCCGGAGCGGTGCTGGCCCCGCCATGCCCGCCGTCGCCGAACAGCCACCCCCCGGCCCCACCGGCGGTGCCCACACCATCAACGGTGGTGCCGTTGGCGCCGTTGCCGAACAGCGGGCGCCCGGTGAACCGCAGGAACGGCGCGTTGATCGCCCCCGACACGTCACACTCAACGGTGTGCAGGGCCTGCAGGCGGCTGGCGCTGGCGGCCTCGGCCGCCGCGTAGGCGCCCGCACCGGAATTCAGGGTGTCCATGAACCGCTGGTGAAACACCGCCGCAGCCGCACCCGCGGCCTGATAATCGCGCGCGAACTCAGAAAACACCGCCGAGATCGCGGCCGACACCTCATCGGCGCCCGCGGCCGCGATCGCCGTGGTGGCCGGTGAGGCGGCCGCGCGGGCACTGTTCACCGCCGAACCGATACCGGCCAGATCAGACACCGCCGCTACCAGGGCTTCCGGCACCACGGCCACCGACGTCATCGACACCACCACTCAGCCATCAGACCCTCACCCACACCGGGCACAAAGCTACCAGCCCCGGTGACGTGACGCGCCGGCGCACGCTAGCCAGCTGGAGCCCCCGCCCTTGTTGCTCGGCGCGACTTCGGGGCTGGCGCGCGCGCCTCACGCAGACACGTGGCTACACCACGAAACCAGCCTTACCGCCGCGTCTTACACATGGCGCCGACAGTAGAACCAGCCCAAACGCCCAATTCAGCGCGCTTCGTTACTGATAAGACGCGGGCGACCGACGCTATCACGTGACATCGTGTGATGCCATAGCGAAATTGTTTCGGGTTGAAGCAATTTCGCCGTCGACATCGTGGGAGCGGACTGGTGATCTCCTGCCAAATTTCTGTGACATCTTGGGTCACATCTGTCTGTGAAATCCGGCCCATGCCGAGGTGCGGTCTGCTAGCGTCAGCGAACTATGATGGCACCGATTTACCCGCAGCCCGCAGCGGTTTTGCAGTTGCCTGCGGACAAGTCGCAAGCTCTGGTCCAGCAGTTCGGAAAACAGGGTATCGGTCGTAACCCTCAACTGGTCAGCACCACCACTACTCCTAGCTGGTATACTGTCTACATCGTCACCAATCCGTCCGGTGCAACTATCGTTGACGTGGTGCTGGATGGCGCAGGGCGGGCCGGGCGGTGGCGTCCAGCAGCAGTGGAACCGCGGGCGACAACGGGTGGCAACGGCGCTGCTTGCTTCCGCTTCCACACCCGCTTAATCCCAGGGACGAGGCACCGCGAAAGTTACGTCCCACGACCATAGCTTTGCGAGGTTAACGAAATGAGCAATCTGCAAAATCCCGGGGCCGTTGCTGAAGCTCAGCAGCAGATGACGGATGCGCTCAACAATCTCGTCGCCGCGTTCGGCATATTCATTGAGCATGTCATCACAGACCCATCTCTTATTTTCTCAGCAGCAGACCTTATTACGGAGGTTTCAACGTCAACTCCTTCTATAGTTGACGATATCGTCGAAATTTCTGGATGTGCTGCGGAAATCATTGTCGATGCTTTACCGTAGATGCGGCGGGGTGGCATTTCGCGGCCGACAGCGGATAGTTCCGTGTGCCGTTCATGCATAGTTTGGCCAGCGTCTTGGGCTTCTAGGGATATTAACAAGGAGGCTTATTCAAAACCCTGGGTGAAGAATATGAGGCCGCGGATTGCGGTGAACGCGGTCTGGAATGTTGACAGCGGGCGCCGGTAGTCGGTGTGGAGTATTCTCCATATTTTGATATTCGCGAGTCAACGAACCTACAGAAACGTCAGTAGATTCAGGCGAAAGCCACCAATAGTGACTGTTTGATAGATTACGTCAATTCATTAGGGGGCGAAATCCGCGGCAAGGCAAACGCCTACTTGAACCCAGTGCAGTGCGATATCGGCGGCAAGAAAAAGCAACGACAACGCTTCCAAGAGGTCATCGAGATCATCAAGGATAAGATGGCCCGTCAAAAACCCGGCGAATGCATTGGCAGCCTCGGTGACAATTCCATAGAGCGCTATCAGGAACTGATCTTCTGTCACGTTCTCGACATTACCACCAACTCAGCTTCATTCAACCCCCGAAACCACTGCCACGTAGCGAAAGTTGACTGCTTGATCCTTGGGTCGTCAGTGTGGCGCGACGCGTGTGGCCGGGTGTGGCTGTTGTGATGTTTGGTCGTGGGTGTGACGAGCCGGGATCGGGTGTCGTTCGGGGGTGTTGGGCGGGGCGGTCCGACGGGCCGCCCCGATAGACCGCAGCCAACGCACGTAACCGCACCGCCAACAACCGATTCTGCGCCGTCGTCTGATCCAACTGGCGCTGGATCGCTTCCAAATCCTGATCCATCGTCGCGACCACCAGCTGCGCACCCGCCCGGGACCTTCCCAGCAGCGCATTCACCGCGCTCGCCGCCCGCGCCTGATGGTGAATCGCACCCGATCGCGCGGCCCGGGTCAGCAACAGCCCCGCCAGGGCAAGGTCAACGCAGGCGAGCTTGATCGTCCTGTCCCAGCTGCTGCCACCTTCAACGATGGCAAACCGCTGGAATGATCGACCGACATCAGACCGGCCGCCGAACTCGCAAATCACCGGAACAGAGGTCGCCTGACAATTCCCGATCGACAAGGATCGACATTCCTCCTCGTAGTACAGCGACTCCAGTCCCTGAACAAGCCGTCCAAAGTTGACTCAGCCTCGATATAATGGCCAACGCACGCCGGCCTTGGACTGCCAGCATTAGGCAGGAACCGGGATGTATCCCGCGCCGGGGCCACCAGTGCTGTTGACATCATCAAGGATGGCGCTGAACGTCGTCATCTCTATGAATTGATGCGGCGGCGCTCCCTGCAGGTCGGGCGGGATGAACATGCCACCGGTGATCAGGCCGAGAAGCAGGCCATCGGACGTGGCCGGGCCGCCGTCATCGCCTGGCTGATAGGCGCCCCCGCCCATGGACATTCGCCGGTTCCGGAATGGAAGGGAGCCGATGCGGCCGCAGAAGTCACCGGTGGCGGCCCCGAGTCGGCACACTGGCTGGCCCCGCTCGAAAGGGCTGGTGTCGATGCCGTTGATGACGAATCCGGCGAAGTTAGCAATCGGGGTGATTTTGGCGGGGTCGAATTTGATCACGGAGTACTTCAGACCAGGGTCGTTGGCAAGGGCCACCACGGTGCCTACGGGACCGAGGTTTTCCGAACCCTCGGCAACCACTGGGGAGTCAGGTCCGCCGCAGCTCGCGGCGGTGAACCCAACCAGGTCTCCGGTTTTGTCGTGGCCGATCGTGTTCAGCGTGCAGTACGTGCCGTCGACGATGATGCCCGCTCCGCCGCCCAGCGGGAGCGCCGCAGAGGCGGCGGGGGCACACACGACGGCAAGCAGCAGCACGGACACGCACACTCCGGCCCACCAGCGATATCCCGCCCGCATCATCGACAGCCTCCCCCGCTACCGGGTCGTTGGTCACTCGTTCAGTCACGTCATCAGGGGTGTCAGCATGGGGCGAAACCCATCCCAATCATCGCGGCACGGCAGCGGCGGCCATGCTGATTCCGCGACCTAAGAAACAGGACTGGGGGCGCGGCGCGGTCAATCGCAAGCATGCGGTGGTCAGGTATGGAAGTAGAGGTATACGGCGCCGTCACCACCGTTGCCGCCCGGTGCGTTAGTGCTTGAGGCACCACCAATACCTCCGGCTCCGACGGTTACTGCGATCTCGGTCATCCCGGAGCTGATGGTCTGGGTGTATCGCTCGACCCCGCCACCGCCACCGCCGCCCCCGCCCTCGGTGCCAGATGTGCCGCCAGCGCCACCGCCGCCGCCCCCGCCCGGCGACGCACCGTTGCCCCCAGCGCTGTTGTCACCTGCGGCACCGCCGATACCGCCCGTGTAACTTTGCCCATTGAAGATGACGCTCGGCGAGTCACCACCGTAGCCCGCAGTGCCTCCATCGCCTTCGCCGCCTCCGGTGCCGCCGGTGGCATATATCGAGACACCTCCACCGTTCACCGATGCGGTCGTTTCGCCGCCGTCCGTCCCGCCCGCGACGCCGGACTCGTCGTCGTATCCGCCGCCGCCACCACCACCGCCACGCGCGATCATGTCGACCGAAGTCGCACCGGACGGGATCTGGACGGTGTAGGAGCCGGGAGTGGTGATGCTCACCAGTTGAGGGCTACCTGCAGTGCCCTGTTTCTGGAACTGTTGCACCAGAGACTGAGCCTTGTCAGTAAGTTGCTGGAAAGTTGTTGCGAGCTGCGGGTAGTTCGGCGTAGTCATAGCTCCTGAACGTAGCAGGCGAGACGCTGCGGCGTCAGGGGTTTCCTCGGAATTTGAAGGACGAAACCGCGCCTGATAGCAGTGAAGAAAGTCCTCACCGCCGATGTCAGACATCATTGTTTCAGGAGTCGGTCGTGATCTGATCTGCGCCAGCGAGGGCGACTCGACGGCTGCGCCTGGGAGCGCCATGCGCACGATCGTCGCTGCCCGATGTCCGGCCGGCCGGCGGAAGTTCTCTCACGGCTCACCGGTGGGCTGGTCTCGGTGGCGGGTGGCGGACGCAGGGCGCAGTGCAGCGACCGGCGCGGACGGAAGCGCCAGCGGACGGAAGCAGAGGGAGCGCAGCGGAGCCCGGAGGTAGCCACCCGCCAGGGCGGATCTGCTCAGGTGGGTGGTGAGCTGTGGGAACGGTGCTGCGGTGGCCGAGGCGGCGGGCCGGCAGCGGCCGTGTCGCGGGGATCGCGGGAGTGGGCGTTTACCCGTAGAGGCGTTGGCGGAGTTCACGCAGGCCGGACAGGCGCGGGCGTCGGTGCAGGGCTTCGATGTCGTCGATGAGTTCGGCGACGCGCGGTGATTCGGCGAGTTCTTCGGCAGCGATCTGTTCGGCTTTGATCAGGGCCAGCAGTGCGCCGCGCCCGGAGCGGGTGAGCAGGTGGGCGCGGGCGAGGTCGACCAGGTACCGGGCTTGCCGTTCGGGTGAGAGCTGCTCGGGGTGGCGGACATGGGCGGCGCGGTCGAGGGCTTGTTGTCCGTTGCCGAGTTCGACTGCGACACCGACGGCGTGCATGGCCACGTTGGTGGGTCCGAATTCGGTGTCGTGGTGGTTGCGGTCGGCGCTCAGGACGGCGGCGAGCCGGCGTGCCACCGTCAGACATTGTTCGGCGTCCGCGGTGTTGGCGTCGCGGGCGTGCAGAATCGCCAACAGCAGCGCGCTGGAGCCCACGAGTGAGATCAGGGCGTGATCGCCGCCGGCGATGATGGATTCGTGTCGTTGGGTTGCTTGGGTTAAGACGTGGCGGGCCAGTGCTTGTTCGCTGGAGTCGAGCAGGGTGCGGGCCATGCGTAGTTGACCGGCCAGGATCAGGGCGGGGTCGTGGGTGCGTTCGGCGGCGGCGATGGCCCGGTCGGCGGCGACCCATCCCGCACCGCGGTCACCGACTTTGACCAGCATCGCCGCGGCGGCTTGATAGGTCTGGGCAAGAAGCGGAAACAGTTCGGGACGTTGGGTTTTCGCGGCGGTGCGGCTAGCGTTTTCCAGCTCGCCGATCAGGGCGGCGATGGCTGGTCCCATGTCGCGGTAGGCGCTGGCGTGGATGCGCTCCCAGATGTGGCCGGTGCGTTGTCGCAGTGATTCCACATCGCAGGGTGGACCGTCGGCTACCGGTGTGATGATGCTGTCGGGGGCGGGGTGTCCGGCGATGGCCAGACGAAGCCGCTCCACGTAGGGCCGGTTGCGGGCGGTCTCGGCGTCGGGTCCCAGGGCGGCTTCGATGAACTCTTGCAGCGGGGCGCCCAGCAGCGCGGCGAGTCGCCCCAAAACCGTGATGTCGACCAGCGGCAGTTCGCCGCGTTCGATCTGGGCGATCCAGCTGACCGATTTGTGCATCTGGCCGGCCAGGCGCTCCCGTGACCAGTTCTTTTCTTCTCGGTAGGTACGAACCAGGTCGCCGGGTGTGGGGTCAGCGCGGGGCACCGTCGCCTCGAAGGGGCCTTCCGTTGATCGCACCGGCAACGGGGGTAAGTGTCCACACCTCGGGCGGGCCGGCCAGATGCTGGGTCCGCTCGGCCAGGAACCGGCGGGTGTGCGGCGCGGCTTCGTGTGCTTGGAACGCGTCGTGGCTTCGGTAGCACTCGTAGAACACCCGCACGCTGGGCTCGTCGGCCTGGGTGTGGCTGGCATACACGATCGTGTCGGGTTCCTCGGTAGTGATCGCGGCCAATGTGTGCGCGACGAGTGCGTCGAAGGCGTCCTCGTGTCCCGCGCGAATAGTGAACCTGACCAGCAGTGCGAACAATGTCACTCCCAACGTGCGACACGGCTGTGGCGCGTTGTTGTCGTTCTCGTGTGCGCGGTTGCAGCACACCCTACCGGGCTGCCTCGTTGGCGGCGTTGACGACAAGAGCGGGCACCGGCGGGGGCGGCGGCAACCCGTGAATCCACGCGCGACGGTGCGAGGCACCGCACAGTTTTGCACAGCCGCGCTGTGTGTTTTGGTCCTCCGTTCTCGACCTTGGCTGGTGTCGGGCTGCACTGGGTGGCGCGTCCAACAACACCGTTGGGCCGCTCACCAGAGAAGACAGGACACATCATCATGAAGTTGCGAATCGAGACCACCGGCGTGACGTTTCTGTGCACCCGGATTCCCGAGCAGCGCACCAATTTCGACACCGGCGCACCACGCATCGACAAGGCGACCGGGCAGGCGTTGTGGCAGGTCCAGCTGATCGCCCTGGACGCCACCGGCGGCGAGGTGCTGGCAGTCACCGTGGTTGGCGAGCCGAAAGTTACTGTCGGCCAACCTGTTGCGGTGTCGGATCTGGTGGCGTTGCCGTGGTCCCAAGACGGCCGCTCGGGCATCGCGTATCGCGCCGAGGCCATCACCGCCGCCGACCCGGCAGCGGCCGCGAAGGCGGGCCAGCAGGCCCGGTAACCGAAGGGCTGGCCCGGCAGCACCCGCATGAGCGCGGTGTGGCTGTCGGGCCGGCCGCCCCGGCAACACCACAACCCGTCGCAATGGAAAGCGTGCCATCATGTCGAACACCTCAAACCGCTACAACCGCAACACTAATCAGTCATCTGATGATGACTGGATCGGTGAGTTGATCTGGGGATTGGTCAAAGCCGCCGGGCAGCTGCTGTGGTGGGCAATCCTGTTCCCGGTCCTCAGTATCCCCGTCATCGTCTCGATCTGGGTCGCCATCGGCCACGGCCCCCGCGCAGGTGCGCTGACCGCCGCCCTAGCTGCTGCGGCCTATATCGGCTGGGCAGCGCTGGAGCCGTCCTCGTTCACCGCGTGGGTAACCGCGCCGGTGCGCCAGCGCTGGCTGTCGTGGTGGCGGTATCACCGCACCTGGGACTCGGTGTGCGCGCTGCACGGTTTGACCGCCCGGCTGGGTGAGCGCACCCTGATACCCGCGGTGCGGTCGGTGCAGATCGGAGACCACGCCGACGTGCTCATCGTGCGGCTGGTGGCCGGCCAATCGATCCGTGATTGGCACAAGTGCGGCGACGCGCTGGCGGCGGCGTGGCGCGCCAATCGGCTCATGATCCGCGCCACCACCCCCGGTGAGCTGCGGATCATCATCAGTCGCGGTGACGTGCTGGCCCAACCCATTGCCCTGCCCATGCCGACGCGGGCAACCTTGGTCGACTTGACCGCGGTGCGGGTCGGGATCACCGAGATGCGGACCTGGTGGCAGCTACCCGTTGTGGGCCAGCACATTTTGATCGCCGGTGCCACCGGAGCCGGGAAGGGCTCGGTGTTGTGGTCGCTGATCGCCGGACTGGCACCACAGGTCGCGACAGGGCGGGTGCGGTTGTGGGTGATCGACCCCAAAGGCGGCATGGAGCTGGGTGCGGGCGCCCCGATGTTTTCGGTGTTTTGCCACCACACCGGCCAGCCCACCGTTGAACTGCTGCGCGGGCTGGTGGGGTTGATGCAGGCGCGGGCCAACCGGCTGCGCGGACACACCCGCCTGCACGCCCCCAGCACCACCGAGCCGTTGATCGTGGTGATCATCGACGAGATCGCCGCGCTGACCGCCTATGTCAGCGACCGCAAATTGCGCACCGAAACCGAGCAACTGTTGGGCCTGTTGCTCTCCCAAGGCCGCGCGGTCGGGATATCGGTGGTGGCCGCGGTGCAAGACCCGGCCAAAGACACCCTGCCGGTGCGGCAGTTGTTCACCGTGCGGATCGGGCTGCGCATGACCGAAGCCACCCAGACCGCGATGGTCTTGGGTCAAGGAGCCCGCGATGCCGGCGCCGAATGCGACCTGATCGCTGATGCCACGCCCGGTGTCGGGTACGTGATGATCGATGGCACCGCCGACCCGATACGGGTCCGGGCCTTTCACGTCACCGATCGCGATATCACCTTGTTGGCCCGCACCTTTCGGGCACCGCGTTCAGGCGAACAGGGAAATC
>NZ_JBMIOP010000103.1:0-7352 GCF_049197365.1 Mycobacterium sp. THU-M104 | reverse complement strand
GTGCTCAGCGCTACTTTTTTCGCGTTTCGGCGCTGCCACCGCAGTCTCGACACCCCAGCGAACGGGCCCGACGGATTAACGGGCAAGACCACTAGCGTGTGGCGCAAAAGTTGGAGCGGCCGAATCGCAGAGTTGCCGAATCACAGAGTTGTCGAATCACAGAGTTGTCGAATCACAGCGATATAGCATTCGTTGCTGTGAGCACCACGACGCGCGACGGCGCCCCGGCAAAGCCGAAGAAGAAGCCGAAGAAGAAGTCGACGAGAAGAAAATCGGCAGTCCCGGATCCGCCGGGGATTCCCAACGCCGTGTACAAGGCCGAATTATTCCGGCTGCAAAGCGAATTCGTGAAGTTGCAGGAGTGGGTGCGACATTCCGGAGAGCGCCTGGTGATCATCTTCGAGGGACGCGACGGGGCGGGCAAAGGCGGTGCCATCAAAAGGATCACCGAATACCTCAACCCCCGGGAGGTGCGTATCGCCGCGCTGCCGGCGCCGACCGACCGGGAACGCGGGCAGTGGTATTACCAGCGCTATATCGCCCAGTTGCCCGCCAAAGGCGAAATCGTGCTTTTCGACCGGTCGTGGTACAACCGCGCCGGTATCGAGAAAGTCATGGGATTCTGCACGCCGCAGGAATATGTGCTGTTTTTGCGGCAGACGCCGATCTTCGAGCAGATGCTGATCGACGACGGGATCCTGCTGCGCAAGTATTGGTTCTCGGTGTCCGAGGCCGAGCAGCTGCGACGGTTCAAAGCCCGGCGCAACGATCCTGTGCGGCAATGGAAACTCAGCACCATGGACCTGGAATCGGTCTACCGCTGGGAGGACTATTCGCGCGCCAAAGACGAGATGATGGTGCACACCGACACGTCGGTCAGCCCGTGGTTTGTCGTGGAATCGGACATCAAGAAGCGCGCAAGGCTCAATATGATGGCCCACCTGCTGTCCACGATCGAGTACCACGACGTCGAAAGGCCCGAGATCACGTTGCCGAAGCGGGTGATCGAGGCGCAGAACTACCAGCGGCCGCCGCGTGAGCTGTCGAGGTACGTCGAGGACCATGCGGCGACGCTGATCGCGGGCGCGGCGGTCTCGTGACCGTTGTCTACGTTCCCGCCACGCTGGCGATGCTGCAGCGGCTGGTTGCGCAGGGGTCGCTGTCGCCCGTCAGCGGCATCGCGTTCGCGGTGACTCCGACGTTGCGCGAGGCTTACGCCGAGGGCGACGACGACGAACTGGCCGAGGCGGCGCTGCGTGAGGCGGCGCTGGCATCGCTGCGGTTGCTAGCAGCCGAACGGGACGCCGGGCCCGACGGCCTGCCGCCGCGGCGTGCAGTGCTGACTGCCGAGGTCCACATGGGCGGATCCGGGGCCGAACACCGTCCCGATCTCGACGACGCCGTCGTCAAACTCGGTGCGCCCGTCCAGCTGGACCAGGTGATCGCCGTCTATGTCGACACCGCCGAGGCCGAGTCGGATGTCGTCAAGGCCATCGAGGCGATCGACGCCGCGGACCTCGGCGACGAGGATGCCGAACTGGCCGTTGGCGACGCTCAAGACCACGACTTGGCCTGGTATGCCACCCAAGAGCTGCCATTTCTGCTCGAGCTGCTGTGACCGGTGACCGGCCGCGCGCGGCCACATCCGGGCGGGTACGTCGCATTCCAGACTGCGGAACCGTAAGTTACGGTACCGTAGGATTTCGGCGCTGCGCCTCACCGACGCCGACGGGGGCGCTGCTCCCAGCGAAGCAGTCGTGGACAGGAGCTTCCGATGGGCGAAAAATACGTCCCGGTCACCGCCAATGTCGTGGAGACCACGCGTCCCACCGTCGCCGGCGCCGACAGGCACCCCGCCTGGCACGCGTTGCGCACGGCAGCGGCCCGGATCACGACGCCGCTGCTGCCCGACGACTACCTGCGCCTGGCCAATCCGCTGTGGTCCGCGCGGGAACTGCGAGGCCGCATTCTTCAGGTGCGCCGTGAGACGGAGGACTCCGCGACGCTGGTGATCAAACCGGGCTGGGGCTTCAGTTTCGACTATCAGCCGGGCCAGTACATCGGGATCGGCGTCCCGGTCAACGGGAGGTGGCGCTGGCGGTCGTATTCGCTGACATCGAGCCCGGCCACCCGTTCCGGGGCGTCGCGTACGGTCACGATCACCGTGAAGGCGATGCCCGAGGGATTCCTCTCCACCCATCTGGTCGCCGGTGTCGAGCCGGGCACCATCGTCCGACTGGACGCCCCGCAGGGCAACTTCGTGCTCCCCGACCCGGCGCCGCGCTCGATCCTGTTCCTCACCGCAGGATCCGGGATCACGCCGGTGATGTCGATGTTGCGGACGTTGTCGCGCCGCAATCAGATTGGCGACGTCGTGCATCTGCATTCGGCCCCCACTGAAGCCGAGGTGATGTTCGGTGCCGAGTTGGCCGCGCTGGCCGCCGACCAGCAAGGCTACCGATTGCGGGTGCGCAAAACCCGGATCGAGGGGCGGCTGGATCTGACGGAACTCGACCGGGAGGTGCCCGACTGGCGCGAACGCCAGACGTGGGCGTGCGGGCCGGAGGGCATGCTCACCCAGGCCGAAAAGGCGTGGTCGGCAGCCCGCATCGGCGATCGGTTGCACCTGGAGCGGTTCGCGGTGGCCAAGGCGGCGCCGGCCGGGGCGGGGGGAACGGTGACGTTCGCGCGAAGCGGTCGCGCCGTCGCAGCGGATGCCGCGACCTCGTTGATGGAGGCGGGCGAGGGCGCCGGTGTACAGATGCCCTTCGGCTGCCGGATGGGCATCTGCCAGTCGTGTGTGGTGAGCTTGGTCGACGGCCACGTTCGCGACCTGCGAAGCGGCCGCGAACATGAGCCCGGCAGCCGGATCCAGACCTGCGTCTCGGCCGCCTCCGGGGATTGCGTGGTCGACATCTGAGAGCCCACCTGGGAGCCCACTTGAGAGCTACTGACAAGTAACCTACGGATTCGTAGGTTACCATGACAAAGCATGGCGAACCACCACGATCAACCACCCGGTCAACCACCCGGTCAACCACCCGGTCAACCATAGGGAGCTGAAGACGATGGCGATTACTGACGTCGACGTATTCGCGCATTTGACCGATGCTGACGTCGAGAGCCTGGCGGTCGAGCTGGATGCCATCCGCCGCGAGGTCGAAGACTCGCGCGGCGAGCGCGACGCGCGCTACATCCACCGCACCATCGCGGCCCAGCGCGCACTCGAGGTGGCCGGGCGGGTGCTGCTCGCGGCCAGTTCACGACGTTCTGCCTGGTGGGCGGGCACAGTGACGCTGGGCGTGGCCAAGATCATCGAGAACATGGAGATCGGCCACAACGTCATGCACGGCCAGTGGGACTGGATGAACGACCCGGAGATCCACTCCTCGACGTGGGAGTGGGACATGAGCGGGTCCTCCAAGCACTGGCGCTACACCCACAATTTCGTGCACCACAAGTTCACCAACATTCTCGGGATGGACGACGACGTCGGCTACGGCTTGCTGCGCGTCACCCGCGACCAGCGCTGGAAGCGCTTCAACGTCTTCAATCTCGTGTACAACGCCCTGCTCGCCCTGCTCTTCGAATGGGGCGTAGGCCTGCAGCACGTGGAGCTCGGAAAGATCGTCAAGCGCCGGATGGACCACCACGAGGCCCGGGAACGGATCGACGAGTTCCTGGCCAAGGCCGGCAGGCAGGTCCTCAAGGACTATGTCGCCTTCCCGGCGCTGACCGCGCTGTCGCCCGGGGCGACCTACCGGTCGACGCTGAAAGCCAACGCCCTGGCCAACGTGATCCGCAACGTCTGGGCCAATGCCGTCATCTTCTGCGGCCATTTCCCCGACGGCGCCGAGAAGTTCACCACGACCGACATGATCGGCGAAACCAAGGGCCAGTGGTACCTGCGTCAGATGCTGGGCAGCGCCAACTTCGACGCCGGCCCCACGCTGCGGTTCATGAGCGGCAACTTGTGCCACCAGATCGAGCATCACCTCTACCCCGACCTGCCGAGCAGCCGGCTCCACGAGATCTCGGTGCGGGTGCGCGAGCTCTGCGACAAGTACGATCTGCCCTACACCACGGGACCGTTCCTGGTGCAGTACGGCAAGACCTGGCGCACGCTGGCCAAACTGTCGCTGCCCGACAAGTACCTGCGCGACAGTGCCGACGACGCGCCCGAGACCCGCAGCGAGCGGATGTTCGCGGGACTGGAACCCGGTTTTGCCGGCACCGACCCGACGACGGGGCGCCGTCGCGGGCTCAAGACCGCGATCGCCTCGGTGCGCGGGTGGCGGCGCAACAAGAGTGTCGCCGCGGCAGCCGGTCCCGTCGAGGAAGGGTCCGCCGCCTAGCGTGGTCGCGGGAATCCGCTCGGGGCGCTGCGACATCCCTGATCGGCCATACTGGCATTCGTGAAGCTCTTCGCCGGACAGCAGGTCTCGCACTGGGACTTCCCGCGGAGCACGGCCAGCGTCGCGCTGATGACCGAGTTCGGTTGCGCGAACGGGCTGGCCGCAGCGGACGTGCTCGAGAGGGCCGGCCTGTCCGATGCCGACCTGCGCGACCACCGCCGGATGATCACCGGGCGCCAGGAGCTGACGGTCGCGACGAGCCTGGTGGACCTGTTGGGCGACCCGGCGAACCTGGGGGTGCGCTTGGGCACCGGCTATCACGTGGGATCGTTGGGGATTTTCGGCTTCGCCTGCCTGACCAGCTCGACGCTGGGCGACGCCGTCCGGTTCGCGGCCATGTTCTACGAGCTCAGCTACGGGTTCTGCCTGCCCAGTGTCACGGTGGACGGCCTGCTGGCGACTTTGCGGCTCGACCTGCCCGACCTGACCGGCCCGGTCGCGCAGTTCCTCACCCGGCGTGACCTGGCGGCGATCGCCCGCGTCATGTCCGAACTGTTGGGCAGGACCGTCCCGTTCGCGTCGATCGAGTTCGCGGGTCCGGCGCCGCCGTCGGGCGACACGGCGGCCCGCCAGGTGTTCGGCGTGACGCCGCGATACCACTCGTCGGCCACGGTGGCATCCTGGCCGGCCGCGCTGCTCGATGAACGGCTGCCCCAGGCGAGTGAGCTGAGCGTGGCGATGTGTGAGCAGCAATGCCACCAATTGTTGGAACGCCGTCGACAGCGGACCGGTGTGGCCCGCCGGGTCCGCGAACGTTTGGCGGCGATCGACGACAGACCCCACACGATTTCCGCCGTCGCCCGGCAGTTGGCGATGAGTGAGCGCACGCTGCGGCGGCGTCTCGCTGAGGAGAACACGACCTTCCGTGATCTGGCCGAGGAGGTCCACCGGGTCCTCGCCGAGGAGCTGTTGGCAACGGGTGCGCTCTCGGTGGACGACGTCGCGTTGCGGCTGGGCTACGCCGAGGCGACCAGCTTCATCGCCGCGTTCAAACGGTGGACGGGCACGACACCCGCGCGCTATCAACGGTCGGTGGTGCCACGCGCGCGTTGGGTGGCCGTCTCAGCCCCCGTGGCCGGAATCATTGATTTGCGGTCCGCGATCGCCGATGCGTCCGCTCCTGCTTGCTCCTAGGTTGTCAGGTATGCCCCTTCGTCGTCCCCGCGCCCTGGTGATCGGCGCCGGCTTCGGCGGCCTCGCCGCCGCCTACGAGTTGTCCCAACACGGGCTCGCCGACGTGACAGTGCTGGAGAAAGCCGCGGACATCGGCGGCGTCTGGCGAGCGAACACCTATCCCGGTGCCGCCTGTGACGTGCCGTCGAACCTGTACTCCTACTCGTTTGCCCGCAAGACCGACTGGGGCCGCCGCTACGCCGAGCAGTCCGACATCCTCGGCTACATCCGTGACACCGCCGACCGGTACGGTCTGCGCGAGTTGGTGCGCACGGGGGTCGAGGTCACGTCGGCCCGCTACGACGACAGCGCCGCCACGTGGCGGGTGATGACCTCGTCCGGGGAGGTTCTCGAGGCCGACGTGCTCGTGCCCGCGGTCGGCCAGCTGTCGCGCCCGGCGCTGCCGAACATCCCGGGACTCGACGCCTTCGCGGGGCCGTCTTTCCATTCGGCCGAGTGGCGCCACGACGTCGACCTGACCGGCAAGCGCGTCGCGGTGCTCGGTACCGGCGCGTCGGCCATCCAGTTCGTCCCGCGTATTCGCCGGGACGCCGGGCATGTCACGGTCTTTCAGCGCTCGGCGCCCTATGTCGTGCCCAAGCCGGACCGCGCCTACACCGACGCGCACCGTGCCGCGTTCCGGACAGTGCCCGGCTTCGCCGCCGCGATGAGGCAGCTGATCTGGGAGATCTCGGAGTTCTTCGGGCTCGCACTGACCCGGGTCGTCCCGCTCGCCCGGTTGATAGGCATCGCCGCGGCGGCAAACCTGCGGCGCCACATCAAAGATCCGGTCCTGCGGGCCAAGCTCACTCCGGACTACCCGATCGGCTGCAAGCGCGTGCTGTTCAGCAGCGACTGGTACCCGGCGCTGGCAAGCGACAACGTGAACGTCGAAACCGCCGCGATCACCGAGGTGACGTCCACCGGCGTGCGCACCGCCGACGGCCGGCTGCACGAGGTGGACGTCATCGTCTACGGCACCGGGTTCAAGGCCACCGAATTCCTCGCGCCGGTGACGATCACCGGCCGCGACGGCCGGGACCTGCACTCGCAGTGGCGCGACGGCGCGCGCGCCTACCTGGGCATGGCCGTGCCCGGCTTCCCGAACATGTTCTTGATCTACGGCCCGAACACCAACCTCGGCAGCAGCTCCATCATCCTGATGATGGAGCAGCAGGCCCGCTACATCCGCCAGATCGTCGCGGAGCTGGCCCGCGGCGGCGTGCACCGCGCGTTCGAGGTCCGGCCCGCCGTGGAACAGGCCTACGACGCCGAGGTGCAATCCCGCCTCGATGCCGGCGTGTGGACCACGTGCGACTCCTGGTACCGGACCGCCTCCGGGCGGGTCACCACCAACTGGCCGGGGCTGGTCCGGGAATACCAGCGCCGTACCCAGACCGCGAGCCTCGCGGACTTCGACGTGATCCTGCCCGCCTCCGCCGCCCAGGAGGTCGGGGCGTGACCCGGGCGCCGTTCGACTACGACGTGCTCGTGACCGGCTCGGGCTTCGGCGGGAGCGTCACCGTGTTGCGGCTCAGCGAGAATGGCTACTGCGTCGCGAGAATGGCTACCGCGTCGTCGTATCGGAGGCGGGTCGGCGCTTTCACGACGAGGATTTCGCCAAGAACGGCTGGAATGTCTGCGATTACCTGTTCTGGCCCGCGGTCGGCTGCTACGGAATCCAGCGGATCATCAACCGCTGGCCCGCATCCTCCAAGTGGCGTGAACACTTCGAACACAACTGCGAGCACAACTGCGAGCACA
>NZ_JBMIOP010000099.1:0-41996 GCF_049197365.1 Mycobacterium sp. THU-M104 | reverse complement strand
CTGTCGATATCAGCAAACGCAAAAGGTCGGCTCTGATCGAGCTCAGAGTGAGTTTTCTATGTTTTTAACGAACAAGTTGTGTCCGAGGGGGGACTTGAACCCCCACGCCCATTAGTAGGGCACTAGCACCTCAAGCTAGCGCGTCTGCCATTCCGCCACTCGGACAAGGCCAACCGTTCGGGTCGGCAGCTAAGGCTATCGGATTCACCGGTCCCGGCCCAACCCAGCTGCTGGGAAGGCCCGCGATCCCCGGCGGTGGTAGGAATTTGGGTTGTGACCGTTGACCGTGGGCAGACCGAGGTTCCCGACAACCCGGGCGACGACGTCGTCGAGGTCGTCAGCAGGTTGATCCGGTTCGACACCACCAACACCGGCGAACCGGAGACGACGCAGGGCGAGGCCGAGTGCGCGCGGTGGGTCGCCGAGCAGCTCGAACAGGTCGGCTACCAGACCGAATACGTCGAGTCGGGCGCTCCAGGCCGGGGCAACGTGTTCGCCCGCCTCGAGGGCGCCGACAACGGGCGCGGAGCGCTGCTGATCCACGGGCATCTCGACGTGGTGCCCGCCGAGCCGTCCGAATGGAGCGTGCACCCGTTTTCCGGCGCCGTCGATGGCGGCTACGTCTGGGGCCGCGGCGCGGTCGACATGAAGGACATGGTCGGCATGATGATCGTGGTGGCCCGGCAGTTGAAGCGCGCGGGCGTCGTGCCGCCACGCGATCTGGTGTTCGCCTTCGTCGCCGACGAGGAGCACGGCGGTCGCTATGGCGCGCACTGGCTGGTCGAGCACCGGCCCGACCTGTTCGACGGCGTCACCGAGGCCGTCGGCGAGGTGGGCGGCTTCTCGCTGACCGTGCCGCGCCGCGACGGCGGCGAACGTCGGCTCTACCTCGTCGAGACGGCCGAGAAGGGTCTGTCGTGGATGAGGCTGACCGCCCGGGGCCCGGCGGGGCACGGCTCCATGGTGCACCAGCAGAACGCGGTCACCGCCGTCGCCGAGGCGGTGGCCCGATTGGGCCGCCACCGCTTCCCGCTGGTGATGACCGACGCGGTCGCTCAGTTCCTGGCCGCCGTGGGGGAGGAGACCGGCATCGCGTTCGACATTGAGTCCCCCGATTTGGAGGGGACGATCGAGAAGCTGGGCCCGATGGCCCGCATGCTGAACGCGGTGCTGCGCGACACCGTTAACCCGACCATGCTCAGGGCCGGCTACAAGGCCAACGTCATCCCCGCGACCGCGGAGGCGGTGGTGGACTGCCGCATCCTGCCGGGCCGCAAAGCGGCGTTCGAGGCCGAGGTCGACGAGCTGATCGGCCCGGATGTGACGCGGGAATGGATCAGGGACCTGCCGTCCTATGAGACCACCTTCGACGGTGACCTGGTCGACGCGATGAACGCCGCGGTGTTGGCGCTCGATCCGGACGGCCGGACGGTGCCGTACATGCTTTCCGGCGGTACTGACGCGAAAGCCTTTGCGCGCCTGGGCATCCGGTGCTTCGGGTTCAGTCCGCTGCGGTTGCCGCCCGATCTTGATTTCACCGCTTTGTTCCACGGCGTGGACGAGCGGGTACCCGTCGAGTCGCTGCGGTTCGGCACCGAGGTGCTGGGGCGCTTCCTGACCGATTGCTGACCGAGCAACATCACGCCACGAAAGGATCCTTCATGAGCTCGCCCGACCCGTACGACGCGCTGCCCACGCTGCCGACCTTCGCGTTGACGTCCAACTCGATCACCGACGGCGAGCCGCTGGCCACACCGCAGATCAGCGGAATCATGGGTGCGGGCGGCGAAGACGTCAGCCCGCAGCTGAGCTGGTCGGGATTCCCGGCGCAGACCCGCAGTTTCGCAGTCACCGTCTACGACCCCGACGCCCCGACGCTGTCGGGATTCTGGCACTGGGCGGTGGCCAACCTGCCGGCTGACGTCACCGAGTTGCCCTCGGACGCCGGCAACGGCGCTGAGCTACCGGGAGGCGCGGTGACCCTCGTCAACGACGCCGGCATGCGCCGCTACATCGGCGCCGCGCCGCCTGCCGGCCACGGCGTGCACCGATACTACGTCGCGGTGCACGCCGTCGACGTCGACAAGCTGGACCTCACCGAGGACGCCAGCCCGGCCTTCCTGGGGTTCAACCTCTTCCAGCACGCGATCGCGCGCGCCTACATCTACGGCACCTACGAGCAGCGGTAGGGCGGCGCCGGGCTTCGTGCCTCGACTTCTCGGCCGGCCCGACTGGAATCGAACCTACTTCCGAAGCCTGCTACGCCCGCGGGTAGACACCGGAGTCGACGGCGTTGCGGTTGGCGGGTTGTTCGTTCTGCGTTTGCCGCGACTCAGGGGAGTGTGCGCAGTGAGGGACTGACGTCTGGGATGCGATGGTTGCGCAGCCGGCGGCCGGCGGCCGGCAGCCGGCTGCCGCGATACGCGTGGGCCCGGTCGGTGACGTCGGCCGCCGAGCATTCCCGGCCGCCGTCTTCCGCACCGATTTGATCACCTTTGCCGAAATTATTGAGGCCGTGGACGTCGTTATGGTTTAAGGCGTCTGAGGGGTGACTGGCAGCACAGCGCTGATTTCCGCTGCGGCGTCACCGCCGATGGTTATTGGGGCATCGATGGTGTTGCCGACCTCGGGCCGGCTCGTGGTGATGATCGCGACGTAGCCCGAGCGCTGCTGCCCAGCGCGGCGGGCGGACATCGAGGGCACTCTGCATCGCGCTACAGCAGCTCGACGATGGTCGCGTTGGCCTGACCGCCACCCTCGCACATGGTCTGTAGGCCGAACCGAATCCCTTTGTCCCGCATGTGATACAGCATCGTGGTCATGATGCGCGCCCCCGACCCACCGAGAGGGTGGCCCAGCGCGATGGCGCCACCATTGGGGTTGAGACGCTTCTCGTCGGCGCCGATGTCTTTCAGCCAGGCCATCGGCACCGGAGCGAACGCTTCGTTGACCTCGAACACGCCGATATCGTCGACGCCCAGACCGGACCGCTGCAGTGCCTTCTGGGTCGCCGGGATGGGTGCGCTGAGCATGATCACCGGGTCGGCAGCGGCCAGCACCGCGGTGTGCACGCGCGCAAGTGGTTTGAGCCCCAGGGCTTTTGCCCTCTCGGCCGACATGAACAGCAGCGCTGCGGAGCCATCGCAAATCTGACTCGAGTTACCGGCGTGGATCACACCTTCCTCGGTGAACGCGGCCTTGAGTTGAGCCATCTTCTCCAGCGTGGTGCCACGGCGGATACCCTCGTCGGTGCTCACCGGGTTTCCGTCCTGGTCCTTGATCGTCACGATCTCGTCATCGAAGGCACCGGAATCCTGTGCTGTGTCGGCTTTTTCGTGAGAGTCCAGGGAAAACTGGTCCAGTGAGGTGCGGTCGAAGCCCCACTGCTGTGCGACCATCTCCGCGCCGATGCCCTGGTTGGGGGTCTGGGTGTAGCGGGCACGGAATGCCTCCGGGTAGGGGTGCCCACCATTGGCCAGCGACGAGCCCATCGGGGTTCGCGACATCGACTCGACACCGCCGGCAACGACGATGTCGTAGTGGCCGGCCACCACGCCGGCGGCGGCAAAGTGCACCGACTGCTGGCTCGACCCGCACTGACGGTCCACGGTTACACCCGGGACGGTGTCGGGCCAGCCGGCGGTGAGCACCGCGGTACGGGCGACATCCAGGGCCTGCTCACCGGCCTGCATCACACATCCCCAGATGACGTCGTCAACGAGGACCGGATCCACACCGGCGCGCTGCACCAAGCCGTTGAGTATCTGAGCCGACAGTTCGGCGGGGTGTACACCGGACAGACCGCCGTTGCGCTTACCGATCGGTGATCGCACCGCTTCGACGATGACCGCTTCGGCCATGAACTTCTCCTTCGCAGAGGTGTTGGCCTTTGCCAACGAGGTAGGTGAGGGATATATCAGTGAACGAAGGACATCGGTTTTGCCGGATCAATCCACTGCTGATTCGTCATCACCGAACACGGCTGGTCACTACTTTCGTTCCGGCTGAGCAGCGTTGCGCCCGACTCAGGTCGGTGCGCGGTCGGGGGTTCTGGCTGGCTATGGCCGGGGGCCGTAGCGCTCGATGTAGGCGCGGTGCACGTGGGCGTCGCGCTTGCGTATGTAGTCGTCGACGATGTCGGGATCGAAACCATGCTGGGCCAGTCGGTGGCGGCGCCACACCTTGTTGAGCGCATGCGTGAACAAGATAAACGGAAGGAAAATCGGCAGGGTCATGCTGGCGTGGACGTACAGCGTTGTCGGGATCAGCCAGAACGGGGCGAGTACCAGAAAGGCAGGAATGACGGCCCGGATCATGGTCCGCCGTGCGGCGCCTTTGCCGGTCAGGTCGTTGCGCACCCAGTCGTGCATCGAGGCGGGCAGGACCGCTCCGTAGCAGTACGCGAGGTATTGCAGGGCGGTCGGTCGACGCCGTCGTGGGTCGTTACTCATCGGACTCCTGGCTGCGACGCGCCACTGCCGGTCGAGGTCTCGGCCGATCGGGCCGCGGCGTTATTCAATCAGTTTCGAATATTAGCAAGCTAAAAGATACCGGGTTCGCATAGGCGGGCAACCGCGACGTTGCTCACAGTTTGCTCGAGGTTCCGCACGTGCTAGCGTCGACCAAGCACTTGCTTGGTTAGGGTGCGGGCGATTCCGCTTCAGGAGCCACCGATGAATTCGATTCTGTTGCGCGCGGTTTGGAAAGCTTGGGCCCGCCGGGAAGGATTTGGATGTGTGAGGCATACATCGTGGACGCCGTCCGCACCGCGGTCGGCAAGAAGGGCGGCACGTTGTGCCGGGTGCATCCCGCCGATCTCGGTGCCCTGGTGATCACCCATCTCCTGGAGCGCAATCAGGTCGATCCGGCAGCGATCGACGACGTGGTCTTCGGCTGCGTCGATGCGATCGGACCGCAGGCGGGCAATATTGCGCGCACGGCATGGCTCGCCGCCGGTTTCCCCGAGCACGTCCCTGGTGTCACCGTCGATCGCCAGTGCGGCTCGAGCCAGCAGGCGCTGCACTTCGCCGCGCAAGCGGTGATGAGTGGCACCGCCGAGCTCATGGTTGCCGGTGGTGTGCAGAACATGAGCATGATCCCGATCGCCGCCGCGATGGCCGTCGGCCAGCAGTTCGGGTTCCAGACCCCGTTCGAGGGTTCGGTCGGCTGGGAGCGCCGTTACAGCGACGAGGAGATTTCGCAGTTCCGCGCCGCCGAACTGATTGCTGAGAAGTGGGACATCGGCCGCGAAGAGATGCAGCGCTGGGCCCTGCAAAGTCACCAGCGCGCCCGCGCCGCGATCGGCGATGGCCGCTTCGACGACGAGATCGTGCCGGTCGGTGGCTTCGTGGTGGATGAGTGCCCGCGCGAGACCAGCCTGGAGAAGATGGCGAGCCTGAACTGCCTCGTGGAGGGTGGCCGTCTGACGGCGGCGCTGGCCAGTCAGATCTGCGACGGCGCCAGCGCCACCCTGGTGGCGTCGCAAGCCGCGGTGAAGGCACACGGGCTCAGGCCCCGTGCCCGCATACACCACCTGAGTGCCCGTGGCGCCGACCCGATCTTGATGCTCACCGCGCCTATCCCGGCCACCGAGTACGCGCTGCAACGAACCGGTTTGACGATGAACGACATCGATGTGGTGGAGATCAACGAGGCGTTCGTGCCTGTCGTGCTGTCCTGGATCAAAGAGACCGGCGCCGATCCGGCGAGGGTCAACCGCAATGGCGGCGCCATCGCCCTGGGGCACCCACTGGGCGCGACGGGCACCAAGTTGTTCGCCACGTTGCTCAACGAGCTGGAACGCAGCGGCGGGCGCTACGGCCTGCAAACCATCTGCGAGGGCGGTGGCACTGCCAACGTCACCATCATCGAACGACTCGACTGATGCTGCGGCGGCTGCCGTTTGTCGCAGTGCAGTCGTGCCCGCCGGTGTCGAGCGCGACGTAGCAGAATTCTCGGCTCACGATGTGCCGCACGGGAAAGAGGGCCGCACAAAAGAGATGAAGGTGACGCGAATCGCGCAGGACACTAGACCCGTTCGATGATGGTGCCGGTGGCTAGCGCGCCACCGTTGCACATCGTGATCAAAGCGGTCGACTCGTCTCGGCGCTCGAGCTCGTATAGGGCGGTGGTGATCAATCGTGAGCCTGAGGAGCCCACCGGATGGCCCAGCGCGATGGCGCCGCCGTTGACGTTGACTTTGTCCATGTCGGGCTGATGCACCTGCGCCCACGACAGCGCTACCGACGCGAAGGCCTCGTTGACCTCGAACAGGTCCAGGTCGCCGATCTTCATGCCGGCCTTCTGCAGCACCCGGGTGGTGGCTTGCACAGGGCCGTCGAGGTGGAACCGAGGTTCGGCGCCGACGAGTGCTTGGGCGACGATCCGTGCGCGCGGCCGCAGTCCGAGTGACTGGGCGCGCTCGGCGTCCATCAACAACACCGCGGCGGCGCCGTCGGAGATCTGGGAGGAGGTGCCGGCGGTGTGGATGCCACCCTCGATGATCGGCTCGAGCTTGGCCAGGGACTCTTCGGTGGTGTCGCGTAGGCCCTGGTCACGAGAAACGATTTGCGTTTCGCCGGTCTTGTTGCCCTCCGCGTCGACGACTGGGGCCTTCAGTGGGAGGACCTCGCGGTCGAAGCGGCCCTGCGCCCAGGCCTGCTTGGCCAGGGCTTGGGAGCGCACTCCGAGCACTTCGATGTCTTCGCGCGTCAGGCCGCGCCGCTCGGCGATGCGCTCGGCTGCCTCGAACTGGTTGGGCATGTCGATGTTCCAGGTCGGCGGGTGACGCGGTCCCGCCTCGGTACCGACGTTGGCGCCGAGGGGGACCTGGCTCATCGCCTCGATGCCGCACGCGACGCCGATGTCGATTGCTCCGGTGGCGATCAGGGCGGCGATCAGGTGGTTTGCCTGCTGGGCGGAGCCGCATTGGCAGTCGACGGTGGTGGCGCCGACCTGCCACGGCAGCCCGGCGGCCAGCCAGGCGGTGCGGGTGACATTGTTGGACTGGGCGCCGGCCTGGGTGACGCAGCCGCCGATAACCTGCTCAACGAGGGCCGCGTCGATGCCTGCACGGTCGATCAGCCCGATCTGGGCGGCGCCGAGGATCTCCGCCGCGTGCATTCCCGAGAGCCATCCCCCCGCTTGCCAATCGGCGTGCGGACCGCCTCGACGATTACTGGTGCACCCATGCCGACTCCTCCATCACCTAGTTCCTAGAACAGGTTCCTATTATGCGCTGCGGCCTGGGCATTCGAAGGAGCAGGGCTGTTGCGAATGTAGCCGACGTAAAACTAGAACGACTTCGACATCCCGCGAGTCACGGGCGTCGCCGCAGATCCGTGGTCGCCGCCCCGGTGCGGCCGCCGACCAGCGATGCGCTGGTGGCCGACGCAGGCACCCCTCATCCCGACTGTCGGCTATATGATAAGTTCTTCAATCAATCGAAGATAAGAAATCGGAAGTCTTCAGGAGACCGGTGATGTCGGAGCCGCTGTACAGGCTCAAGGGTGAGTTGTTCAAGACGCTTGGGCATCCGGCACGCATCAGGATTCTGGAGCTGCTCGCGGTGGAGGACCGTTCGGTGGGCGAATTGTTGCCCGAGGTGGGATTGGAGTCATCCAACCTGTCTCAGCAGCTGGGGGTGTTGCGGCGGGCCGGGGTGGTCGATGCGCGCAAGGACGGCAACACGGTGATCTACTCGATCGCTTCGCGCGATATCGCCGAACTGCTCGCGGTGGCGCGCAAAGTGTTGACCGGGATGCTGAGCGACCGGGTTGCGGTGCTGGAGGACTTGCGCGCCGACGGCCTGTCGGACGTCCGGTAGCGGGGTGGCCCGGATGGGGTGGATCGGTAAGATCGTTCGGGTTGGCCGCGTCGTAGAGCCTGCCGAGCCAGCACCGGCCGTGGTGATGGAATCGCCTGCTGGCGTGAAGGGTTCGTTGCAGATCCGCCACGTCGATGCCGGGTCCTGCAATGGGTGCGAGGTGGAGATCTCGGGCGCCTTCGGCCCGGTTTACGACGCGGAGCGGTTCGGCGCGCGGCTGGTGGCTTCCCCGCGGCACGCTGATGCGCTGCTGGTGACCGGTGTGGTGACGCGCAACATGGCCGAGCCGCTGCAAAACACCGTGGCAGCGACTCCGCGGCCGCGGGTGGTGATCGCATGCGGGGACTGTGCCCTCAACCGGGGGGTGTTCAGAGATGCCTACGGCGTCGTCGGTGCGGTGGGTGAGGTGGTGCCCGTCGACGTCGAGATTCCGGGGTGTCCGCCGACTCCGAGCGACATCGTCGCGGCCCTGCGATCGGTGACCGGCAGGTGACCGTGACGTTGACGCCGGCTGCGGCGGCCGCGGCGGCCGCGCCGAAGTTGTCGGCCGGGGACGGCTTCCGGCGCGCGTTGTCGGGAGTCCTGACGAGCTGTGTCGGCGGGTTGGGGGTGTGGCTGGGTCTGCTGGGGGTTTTCGGGTCGACGCGGCCGGTGCACATCGGCTGGCTGCTTCCGCTTTCGGGGGTGTGGTTGGACCTCGACCCAACGGGCGGGTTTTTCATGGCGGTGACAGGAGCGGTCGCGGTCGCGGTGGGCGTTTACCTGATCGGCTACCACCACCTTTCGGGCCGGGTCCCGCTGGCGGTGGTGCCGCTGTTCGTCGCGGCGATGCTGCTCGTGCCGGCCGCCGGCTCGATTAGCACCTTTCTCTTGGCGTGGGAGTTGATGGCGATCGCTTCGCTGCTGCTCGTGCTGGCTGAACACACCCGGCCGGAGGTCCGTTCGGCGGGACTGTTCTACGCGGTGATGACCCAGCTCGGGTTCGTCGCCGTCCTGGTAGGGCTGATGGTGTTGTCGGCATCGGGCGGCGCCGACCGGTTCGCGGACCTGACGGGGGTGAGCGAGGGTGCACGGACCGCTGTGTTCGTCCTGACGGTGGCCGGGTTCGGGTCCAAGGCGGGTCTGTTGCCGCTGCATGCGTGGCTACCGCGGGCCCATCCCGAGGCCCCCAGCCCGGTGTCGGCGCTGATGAGTGCGGCGATGGTCAACCTGGGGGTATACGGCATCGTGCGCTTCGATCTGCAGTTGTTGGGCCCGGGTCCGCGCTGGTGGGGACTGACCCTGTTGGTCGTCGGCGCCCTATCCGCGCTCTATGGGGTGTTGCAGGCGTCGGTAGCGACCGATCTCAAACGGCTGCTTGCCTATTCGACGACCGAAAACATGGGCCTGATCACCCTCGCCTTGGGTGCAGCGACGTTGTTCGCGGATTCGGGCGCGCACTCGGCGGCCACGATCGCGATGGCCGCGGCGATGCTGCACCTGGTTGGGCACGCGGCGTTCAAGTGTTTGGGGTTTCTCGCGGCCGGATCGGTGCTGGCCGCGACCGGGCTGCGCGACCTGGACCGGCTCGGCGGCCTGGCCCGGCGGATGCCTGCGACGACGGTCCTGTTCGGTGTTGCCGCCCTGGGTGCATCCGGATTACCGCTGGGCGCCGGTTTTGTCAGCGAGTGGCTGCTGGTCCAGTCCTTGATTCACGCCACGCCGCAGCACCACACGGCCCTGGCGTTGGCGGCGCCCCTGGCGGTCGGGGCGGTCGCGCTCACGACCGGGCTCGGGGTGGCGGCGATGGTGAAAGCATTCGGCATCGGCTTTTTGGCCCGCCCACGCTCGCAGCCCGCTGCCGACGCGGGTGAGGCGCCCCTCAGCATGCTCGCCGGAATGGCGCTCGCCGCAACCGTATGCGTCGTGGTGGCGGTGGCGCCGTTGGTTGTCGGGTCCACATTGCGGCGCGTGCTTACTGGGCTGTGCGCTTCCCACGACGTTGCGTTCACCGACTTCGGCGCCGTGCTGCGGCTGCCGGGCGTGAACGGGTCGATCGCGCCGGGCGGGATCGCCGCGGCGTTGACTGTCGCTGTGCTGGTAGCGGTTGGCGCGGCGAGTTGGCGCTCGCGGCGGCGTCCCGCTTCGGTGACGCTGCCGTTGTGGGCCTGTGGTGCAGAAGAACTCAGTCCACGGATGCAATACACCGCCACGTCGTTCGCGGAGCCCTTGCAGCGGGTGTTCGACGACGTGCTGCGCCCCGACACCGACATCGAGATCACCCATCTGACCGAGTCGCGGTACCTGGCGGAGGCCGTCACCTACCGGGCCCGGATCGCCGATGCGATCGAGGAGCGGTTCTACAACCCGATCATCGGGGCGGTGGCCGCGGCCGCCGAGTTGGTCCGGCGGGCACACACCGGCAGCGTCCACCTCTACCTGGCCTACGGCATGCTCGGTGTGCTGGTGGTGCTGGTGATCGCCCGATGAACGTCTTTTCCTACGTCGCGGGCGCCGCCCAGATCGGTGCGGTCATGTTCGGCACGCCGGTGGTGATCGGCGTCATGCGGCAGGTGCGGGCGCGGCTGGAGGGGCGTGCCGGCGGCGGGGTGCTGCAGCCCTGGCGGGATCTGCGCAAACAGTTGGGCAAACAGCAAATCACCCCGCAGGGCACCACGGTGGTATTCGCTGCCGCGCCGGCGATCGTCGCCGGGACGACGCTGCTCATCGCCGCGATCGCACCGATCGTCGCGATCGGGTCCCCGCTGGATGTTGCCGCCGACCTGTTCGCCGTTGTCGGTCTGCTGTTCGTCGGCACCGTCGCGTTGACTCTCGCGGGCATCGACACCGGCACGTCGTTCGGCGGCATGGGCGCCAGCCGCGAGATCACCATCGCCGCACTGGTGGAACCGACGATTCTGCTCGCCGTGTTCGCGCTTTCCATTCCCGCCGGATCGGCGAATCTCGGTGCCCTGGTAGCCAACACCCTCAGCCATCCCGGACAGGTGGCGTCACTGACCGGAGTGCTGGCGTTCGTCGCGCTGGTGATCGTGATCATCGCCGAGACCGGGCGGCTGCCGGTCGACAACCCGGCCACGCACCTGGAATTGACGATGGTGCACGAGGCGATGGTTCTCGAGTACGCGGGTCCGAAGTTGGCGCTGATCGAATGGGCCTCCGGGATGCGGCTCACCGTATTGCTGGCGCTGCTGGCCAATCTGTTCTTGCCGTGGGGAATCGCCGGCGGGCACCCGCGCCCGCTCGACGTCGTGATCGGACTCGCGGCGATCGCGGTCAAAATCGCTGTGCTGGCGGTGCTGCTCGCGGCCGCCGAAGTATTCATCGCCAAGCTGCGCCTGTTCCGGGTGCCCGAGCTGCTGTCCGGTTCTTTTCTGCTTGCCCTGCTCGCGGTGACGGCGGCCGACTTCTTCACCACCCGGGGCTAGAGAGGCAGCAATGAACTTCGCGATCATGACCGATTTCGCCGCGGGTGGTCTCCTGCTAGCGGCGGTATTGATCGTGTGGCGCCGCGACGTGCGCGCCATCGGGCGCCTGCTGGCCTGGCAAGGTGTTGCGCTGGCCACCATTCCCATCGTGCGGGGAGCGCATGACAACGACCCAGCGCTGATCGCCGTGGGCGTCGCGGTACTACTGTTGCGCGCCTTGGTTTTGCCGTGGCTGCTGGCCCGCGCAGTGGGCGCCGAGCAACGCGACCACCGCGAGGCGACCCCCTTGATCAACACGGCGACCTCCTTGCTGATCGCCGCGGCGCTGACCGTTGTCGCGTTCGCGGTCACCCGGCCGATGGCCAACCTGGAACCGAGCGCCACGACCAATGCGGTCCCGGCCGCGTTCGGCGTGATTCTGATCGCCCTGTTCGTGATGACGACCCGGGTGCACGCCTTGTCTCAGGCCGCAGGATTTCTGATGCTGGACAACGGGATCGCTGCGACCGCGTTCCTGCTGACCGCCGGTGTGCCGCTGATCGTGGAACTCGGCGCCTCACTGGACGTGCTGTTCGCCGTGATCGTCATCGGAGTGCTTACCGGCCGCCTGCGCCGCACCTTCGGCGGCGCCGACCTCGACCAACTACGGGAGCTGCGCGACTGATGACAAGCCTGCTATTGGCCGCGATACTCGCACCGCTGGCTGCCTCGGGCGCCGCGGTGGCGCTCGGTTGGCGCCGCCTCACCGCATCGTTGACAGTTCTCTCGGCGGCCACGGTACTGGGCTGCGGTGCGATGCTCGGGTTCGGTGTCGGTTCGCGTCAAAATCTGGCGCTCGGTGGCCTGCTGCGCGTGGACGCTTTGTCAGTCACCATGCTGATCGTCATCGGAGTTGTCGGCACCCTGGCCACCTGGGCCAGCATCGGTTACATCGACGCCGAACGCGCCCACGGCCACACCGACGCCGGCGGGGCCCGCCTGTACGGGGCGCTCACGCCCGCCTTCCTCGCTGCGATGGTCGTTGCGGTATGCGCCAACAACATCGGCGTGATCTGGGTGGCCGTCGAGGCCACCACCGTTGTCACCGCCTTTTTGGTCGGGCACCGCCGCACCCGCACCGCACTGGAAGCGACCTGGAAATACGTCATCATTTGCTCGGTCGGTATCGCGATCGCCTTCCTCGGTACCGTGCTGCTGTACTTCGCCGCCTGTCACGCCGGCGCGCCGGTCACTGCCGCACTGAACCTCGACATCCTGACCGCGCGGGCACACACCCTGGATCCGGCGGTCACCCGACTCGCCGGCGGTCTGCTACTGATCGGCTACGGCGCCAAGGTCGGTCTGGCGCCATTTCACACCTGGCTGGCCGATGCGCACAGCCAGGCACCGGCCCCGGTGTCGGCGTTGATGAGCGGGGTGTTGCTCTCGGTCGCGATTTCGGTGCTGCTGCGGATCAAACCGATCGTCGACGCCGCCGCCGGTCCGGCGTTTTTGCGCGAAGGTTTACTCACGGCCGGGCTGGCCACATTGGTGATCGCTGCGCTGATGCTGACCGTGACAGGTGATGTCAAGCGAATGCTGGCGTACTCGTCGATGGAAAACATGGGGTTGATCGCGATCGCCGCGGCCGCCGGGACCGCAGTGGCGATCGCCGCGCTGCTGCTGCACGTCCTGGCCCACGGTATCGGCAAGACGGTGTTGTTCCTCGCCAGCGGACAACTGCAGGCTGCACACGGCTCCACCGCCATCGCCGATATCACCGCGGTGGTGCAACGCTCGCGGCTGATCGGTGGGTCGTTCGCCGTCGGGCTGATCGTCTTGCTCGGCCTGCCGCCGTTCGCCATGTTCGCCAGCGAGCTGGCCATCGCCCGCTCGCTGGCCGATGCCCGGCTGGCGTGGGTCCTCGGCGCCGCGATGCTGCTGATCGCCATCGCCTTCGCCGCGCTGGTGCGCAATGCGGGCCGCATGCTGCTCGGCGCTGCGGCCGATGGCGCCGCGCCCCCCATCCCCGTGCCTGCCACCGTCGCGGGGGCCCTGCTCGTCGGCGTCGCCGCCTCGTGCGTGCTGGGTGTCACCGCCGGGCCGCTGGCTCAGCTGTTCATGACCGCGGCCAGCCACCTGGGAGTAGTTCGGTGAGCCCGACGTGGTTGCGGTACCGGGTGTCCGACGACGGGCTGACCGACAAGGCCGAAGAACTCCTGGCAAGCGGTTTCCGGCTGGCGCTGGTTGCCGCCCACGACGACGGCGACCGGCTGCGGGTCATCTACCTGTTCCTCGCCGGCTGGCCCGACCGTCGTGTCGAGCTCGAATGCATCGTCCCCGTTGATAGTCCGTCGGTGCAGTCGCTGGCGTATCTGTCTTTCCCGGCGGGCCGCTTCGAACGCGAAATGCTCGACTTGTACGGTATCCGGCCGAAGGGGCATCCCCGCCCCCGCCGGCTGGTTCGACACGCGCACTGGCCCGAAGGTTGGTACCCGATGCGTGTCGACGCAGGCCCGGCGCCGCAGTTCGCGTCGAGCGGCCACTTCCCGTTCCTCACGGTCAACGGCGCCGGGGTCTATGAGATCCCGGTCGGCCCGGTGCACGCCGGGATTATTGAGCCCGGTCACTTCCGGTTCTCTGTCGTCGGCGAAACCGTGCTGCGGCTGAAAGCGCGGTTGTGGTTCGTGCACCGCGGCCTTGAGCAACTCTTCCACGGCCGCATCGCCGGTGATGCGGGGGACCTCGCCGAACGGGTCAGTGGCGACACTTCTGCAGCGCACGCCCTCGCGCACAGCCTCGCCGTCGAAGACGCCCTCGGGATAGCGTTGCCCGACCACGCCCACCGGCTGCGGGCCCTGATCGTGGAACTGGAACGGCTCTACAATCACGCCGCCGATCTCGGTGCGCTCGCCAACGACGTCGGATTCGCGCTGGCCAACGGGCACGCACAACGCATCCGCGAACAACTACTTCGCATCAACGCCGCCGTCACCGGGCACCGGCTGCTGCGCGGGGCCATCCGCCCGGGCGGGGTGACCTTGCACCAGCTGCCCGATCCCGGGCAGCTGCTCCGCCTCGCCGCCGACCTCGCCGAGGTCGCCGAGCTGACGCTGGGTAACAGCGTCGTCTACGACCGCTTCGCCGGCACCGCCGTGCTCGCCGCCGACGACGCCCGCGCCATGGGCTGCCTGGGCTATGTCGCACGCGCCAGCGGTATCCGCACCGACGCCCGGCTCGGGCATCCCGTTACCACGCTGCCCATCACCGAGATCAGCCAGTCGGCCGGCGATGTCCTGGCGCGCTACGCGGTCCGGCGCGACGAATTCGCGGCCTCCGCCGTGTTGGCCGGCTATCTGGTCGAATCACACAGTGGCCCCATCGAATACAGGACACCCATGCCAGTGCTGGGAAGCCCGCGCAGCGGAGTCGGCATCACGGAAGGCTGGCGCGGCACCATCGTGCACCGCGTCGAGATCGACGCCGATTCGCGCATTACCCGCGCCAAGATCGTCGACCCGTCCTGGTTCAACTGGCCCGCGCTGCCGGTCGCCATGGCCGACACGATCGTCCCCGACTTCCCGCTGACCAACAAGAGCTTCAATCTGTCCTACGCCGGCAACGACCTATGAGCGCGCACCGGCGCCCTTCCCCCTATTGCAGCACTTTGCTAAACTTCGCAATTAACAAATATGTTGTTGGGTTGGGAGGGGCATCGTGACGGACGCACACCAGCCGCTGTACCGGATGAAGGCGGAGTTTTTTAAGACACTGGGCCATCCGGCCCGCATCCGGATCCTCGAGGTGCTGAGCGCCCGCGAGCACGCGGTATCCGAGATGTTGCCTGAGGTCGGCATCGAGCCGGCCAACCTGTCACAGCAGCTGTCCATCCTGCGTCGCGCCGGTCTGGTCACCGCTCGCCGGGAGGGGCTGTCGGTGTGCTACGAGCTGACCTCACCCCAGGTGGCCGAGCTGTTGAGCGTCGCCCGGTCGATCCTCAGCAGGGTGGTCGCGGGTCAGGCCGAAACCCTTGAAGACTCTTCTGGATCACTGGTGGCCGAGCGGGCGGGCTGAACGGATGACGGAAAGGAGGGCACCCTTTCCTGTTACTTGCAGATTTTCTAACATGCATATCTTATAGGTATCGGTTCGTGGGACGGAACGTCAATGACGACAAACAATCTCACCGGGAGTGGAGGCGTGTCCGTGGTAGCCAGCCCGGATGTCATGGGAATTGACGTCGGCGTAGTCGGGGTCAGAGCGCCCAGATCACGACGTTATGTGTGCGGAACCTGCGCACAAGATACGGACCCGCCCGCGTGGACGGTGAGGGAGGATTACGCAGCCCTGGTCCGCGCGAGCGCACGCCCATCCGCGCCGGATGCCTGTCCCTGGCCTGTGCGGGCGCCGACACCGTGGCCGCGCGGATCGCACGATTGTCGTCGCGGGTCAACCCAGAGGTCGCGCCGCGAATCCGGCCGCTGCCGCTCAAGGCGGGTACCGGAATGCTGACGACCTGCAACCAGCGCGACGCGGAGGGTTGTCCGCCGCGCACCGTCATGGCGCACGAAGACCTGTCGATCGACCTCGCCGGCAGCGTGCCCGACACCGCCGCGCCTGGGCGCACGCTGAGGCTGCCGCGCGAGCGATTCGACTACGGCGCACTGGTGCTGCCCGGCCTGCCGACGGCCCTGGGCGGCCGCAACGGCGTGAGGTTGACGACTGACGTCCTCGTGGTGTGTGCCCGGGCGCTGGCGGTGATCAGCCCGCCCGACCAGATCGTGCCTGCGCTCACCGAACCGTCACTGGTACCCACGGTGAACGTAGAGGTGGACCGGGCCCCGGGCGAGCATCGCTTCGCCGCATCGTCCGCCACGCCGCGCCACGCCGACGCCCCACCGCAGCAGCCAGTCACCCTGCACCAACATCCCATAGGAGGATCATCATGAGCACCGTCGCCATCACCGGCCTCGACACTGCGCCGACCACCGCGACCGCGATCGTGGACTGGGTTAACAGCGTGGCCGATCTGACCAGCCCCGACGCGGTCGTGTGGTGCGATGGCTCTCAGGCCGAATGGCACAGGCTGACAACACTTCTCGTGGACAAAGGCGCCTTCGTCGCGCTGTCGAAAAAGCCCAACTCCTTCTGGTGCGCGTCAGACCCCGAGGATGTCGCTCGCGTGGAGGACCGGACCTTCATCTGCTCTCAGCATTCCTCCGATGCCGGGCCCACCAATAACTGGATGGATCCCGTCGACATGAAAACGGTGATGACCGAGGAGTATCGCGGGGCGATGGCCGGGCGCACCATGTACGTGATCGCGTTTTGCATGGGGCCGCTGGATGCCGCCGAACCCAAGCTTGGTGTGCAGATCACCGACTCCGAATACGTCGCAGTCTCCATGCAGATCATGACCCGCTCGGGAACACCGGTGTGGCACAAGCTTGACACCGGCGCTGAGTTCGTCCGATGCCTGCACTCGGTCGGCGCACCCCTGCACCCCGGTCAGGACGACGTGGCGTGGCCGTGTGACCACACCAAATACATCAGTCATTTCCCCGAGGAACGCACGATCTGGAGCTATGGCTCCGGATACGGCGGCAACGCCTTGCTGGGTAAGAAGTGCTACGCGCTGCGCATCGCCTCCAAGATGGCCCACGACGAAGGCTGGCTCGCCGAGCACATGCTGATCCTCAAACTGACCTCCCCCGAGGGGCGGGTGTACTACATCGCCGCCGCCTTCCCTTCCTCGTGCGGCAAAACCAACCTGGCCATGCTCTCCCCGACGCTTGAGGGGTGGAAGGCCGAGACCATCGGCGACGACATCGCCTGGATGCGATTCGGTGAGGACGGCCGCCTCTACGCGGTCAACCCCGAGGCCGGCTTCTTCGGCGTCGCCCCCGGTACCGGCGCTCACACCAACCCCCACGCGATGGCGACCATCGAGCGCGGCAACTCCATCTTCACCAACGTTGCCCTCACCGACGACGGAGATGTCTGGTGGGAAGGCATGACCGCCGAGCCGCCCGCGCACCTTATCGACTGGAAGCGCCGCGATTGGACGCCGCAGTCGGAAGAGCCTGCGGCGCATCCTAACTCGCGCTATTGTACGCCCATCGCGCAATGCCCCACTGTCGCCGACGAATGGGACGACCCAGCCGGCGTGCCCATCTCGGCGATCTTCTTCGGTGGGCGGCGCGCCAGTACCATCCCGCTGGTTACCCAGGCATTTGACTGGCAGCACGGGGTGTTCCTGGCCTCCACCCTGTCCTCGGAAACCACCGCCGCCGCCACCGGCACAGTCGGCGTCGTGCGCCGCGACCCGATGGCGATGCTGCCGTTCCTGGGCTACCATGTCGGCGACTACTTTGCGCACTGGCTCGACATCGGCGCGAACGCAAACCAGGATCTATTGCCGAAGATTTTTTACGTCAACTGGTTCCGCCGCGACGATGACGGCTCGTTCCTGTGGCCGGGATTCGGCGACAATTCGCGCGTCCTCAAATGGGCGCTGCAGCGCGTGGAGGGCAGCCTCGACGCGCTACGGACGCCGATCGGCGACATCCCGCGCCTTGAGGATCTCGATCTCACCGGCCTTGACCGCGCATACGACGACACGGCAGTCCTTGCTGCACTGAAGGTGGATCCGACCGAGTGGAAACGCGAAATCGAATTGATTGATGAATGGTATGCCTGCATCGGTGGCAACAAACTTCCCGATGTCCTGCGCCAACAGCTCGGTAACCTCAGAGAACGCTTCACGGCCGCAGGACGCGCCACCGGCAACCTCACCGGACAAGAAGCTTCTCAATGAAGTTGTCGGATCGTCGCTGTTTTGGTCGTAGGTTCCCAGACGGCCATCACGCGTACCTCGAGGTCAATGTGGACGAGACCACGGGCGTGCTTGCGGTAGGCTAACCTCACCGCCGCGTCCGATTTGCCGAACAAGTTGCCAGAAAACGGTTTTCATCAAGAGCTGGTCGCAGGTGCGCGCGGCGGGCATGCGTGGCTCGGTAGCCGCTGGTGGTCGGCGAATCGCTGGTCGGCTTGTGGCGGCGCTGTCGGATCAATGCGATCAAGACCAGTGACGCCTTGCCGCGCGCATTCTGCAACGAGCTACCGACCCCGTAGGTTCGGTCGATCACCGACTACGTTACCGCTGCCGGTTGGGGCCTGGAGTTCACCGGGAAGATCAACTGCCCGATCGAGGAAGCGCACCGCGCCTTGTTCGGCCCGGAAACCGAAATCGCCCAGGATGAATACGGCCTGTGGCGCCGCAGGCTATCTCGCGGCGTAGTGCCGAGCATCATTCTCTATGAGTTTCGCAGTGAGAGTATTCGGCGGCTGCCGCGCAGGCCAGTTCGTAGTCGCGGTATTCGTGAGGGGCAGGTCGCAGCGCGAGAGCGCCCGTAATTCGTTCTACGACAAGCGTTCCGCGGAGCTTGGCGAGTATGTCCTCGAAGGCGGGTTCGGTCTTGTGCGCGTTCCAGTGTTGACTTTGGCGGCGTCCGGCGAGGTCCTCGGGGTGGTGGCCGCGCAGTGCGTACCAGATGGTGACGCGGACGTAGACGTAGAACTGGCAGGGCACGGTGCGTTCGACCGAGTGCCGGAGGCGGTTACGGGCCTGGCCGATGCCCAGGAGTTGCTTGGCCGCCACGATCGCGGTCTCGACCGGTCAGCGGTGTGCGTGGTGTGGTGTGGTGTGTGGCGACGGTCTCAGCGGTGCTGTCGGTTTAGATCATACACCCTGGGGCGGCACCCTCGGCTGGGGATTCGGTAGCCTCGATACTGGCTGACACTCACGTTGTCGGTGCCTCAACCACGTCGCGATGAGCCCAGAAAGGCATTGATGTGCGCACTCGTCAGCGAGTTGGAGATGTGTGACCGCCCGACACCGGGTCCGGACACACGGGGTGTCGACGCCCGCGTTTCGGCCACCCGCGCCCTGCCCGGCGTGCAACCGCACCTCGTTGCACTGCACTGGCCTGGGGATCTACGATCGTCGGCACAGTCACAATCCGGTTGCCTGAGCGAGAGCTTCGCCCGTAGGCCCAGACCACGGTGGCCCCGATCCGCGAACGGTGCGGCCGAGCGATCACCGCTCATGGGGCATCGTGGCTGAGCCTGAATCCACCGTCGCCGACCTCGTCCACCAACATCGCCGCTTAGCCGGTTTGTCGCGTGAGCGGCTGGCCTACGAGATGGACAAAGCTGTCAGCTGGGTGTCTGAGGTTGAACGAGGCGAACGCGTCCTGACCGATGTCACCGTGCTCGACAGGTTGGCGAAGATTTTGGGTGCTCCGCTCAGCGAGTTCATCCAGGCAGCGCTCGGCCGCAGCGCACGCGTACACGGAATAATCGTGGACGAATCGCAACGAAGCTATTCCGATGCAGAGCCGGACGCTCTGCACGAATCCATCCAGTATCAGCTCCAACGCTACGGCGTGAACGATGTGATAACGCTCTACGCCAACGATGACCTCGGTGAGCTGATGGACAACTGTCCTCCCGACGATGACGTGATCGTCATTCGTTCGGGCCGGGAGTTGATACCTCCGGTGGTACGCCTCTTGACATTGAGGTCGGTGCGCCTGCCTGCGCATTTCATCGTGTGGGATCCCAGCGACAGCGGTCAGATCGTGGCGGCCCGTCTCGAGTGCGCAGATTTATTGAGGATAAATTGTACCGACCCGTGTGCCTTCGATTCTGAACTGCGCAAATTGAGCGACACGAGGGGCTTGCACCGCTACACCGTCGAAGAACTCGTCGCCGATGATGCGGTTCGCGTTGGAGGGTCTTTCGCCAAGTCGGGCATACGCAAATATTTCCATAAACAAGCCGACGGCCGCGGTTCGGTGAAGTTGGGTGATGAGAAGCGTTTCTATGCCGGTCTTCCGGCCGCGCTCAGCCCTTACTACCCGAAATTGTTGTTTTCCCACGAGGAAGGTGATGCTGTCTGCCTCGGGCTTGACTATGTCGGCCAGCCAAACCTCCGTGACTTACTGCTCAATCTTCGCATCACGCCCGATCAAGCCGCTTCTGTACTGAAGCAAGTGCTTGACTACGAGTACCATAAGGCATACCTTCCGTATCTGGCCGAGCCGCCGTCCACCTACGTGCAGGACTACCATTTCAGCCGCGTCTGGAACCGTCTCGGAGTTTCGATCGATCTCGACGCGGAATTATCTCTGCTGGTAGAGAGTCGTTGCTTACAGGTCAATGGGAGAGTAATGCCGAACATCCCCGCGATGTTGCTCGAATTAGAACGCAGCAGTCGTGCGTCGACAGAATTGGCGCCGCCCGGGGTATCGCCCTATATTCACGGTGACCTGCACTTGGAGAACATCTTGTACGATCAGGAATCGGACAAGTTTTGGCTGGTCGATCCGCGCGGGTATCCCGCCTGTGATATCTACTATGACATCGGGAAGTTGGCGCACAGCTACAACGGTCTCTACGACTTGTTGCATGAGGGCCGTCACGAGATAAGACACCGTCTCGAGGCCGATGCGGCAGTTGTCGAATTCGGCTTCAGGTCGCCGCATCTGGTCGGGATATATCGGCAATTGAAGAATTCCATGCAGAAGGTCGTTGCAGACGTGCTGCGCGCGGATACCGAAGAAATGGACCTCAGGATCAACTTCAACGAGGCCATGCATTTTTGTTCCGACATGCCGTTTCATATCCACCCAGAGGCATCGCCGAACGTGGCGGTAGCTATCTATGCGACGGGTGCTTTGCTGCTTGCGGATGTGCTGCGGAAACTGTCAATTGAACTGCCGTTCTCGAGTGAATCGCATCGCAGCGGGTTGAGTCGTATGAGCGATATCGATCACGATGAATGGCGACTCGAGGGGTAGGCGATATGCACGATGTCCACGCGCGACTCGTCGCATTCGATATCGACGGTACGTTGTTGGACTTGGACAACCCGGTTGCCACCGCCACGGCGGCATCCCTCCGAGAACTGCAGACGCGAGGGCTTGAGATAGTTTTCGTCAGCTCCAGGCCGATCGCATCCTTGGTGTTGCTTGCGCGGGCGATCGGGGTGGACGCGCACTTGATCGCTTACAACGGCGCGCTGGCCAGGAGTGCGTCCGGCCGGCAGTTGATCGCCGAGGGTTTTGTGATAAATGGGGAATTGACCGAGGTTCTCCGCCGGTTTTCCATCGCTGGCGGTGCGGTGAACTTTTACCTGTGTGAGGGACTCCGCTGGTTGGCGTTCGGACCCGCCGAATTCATGGACGTGGAAGAACGAGCGACTGGTTTGACCGCTGACGAGCGACTTACCTCGGATGCGCTGCCGAATCTAGCCGGGATCTCTGTGTTGAAAGTCATGTGTCGGGGCGAGGAAGCGGCCTGCAAACAATTGCTCCGCGATATGAAAACATATTCGAGCTTGGACGCCGTGGCCAGCGGGCGCGATTGCTGTGACATTCAGACCAAGGGCGTAGGGAAGGCGCAGGCAATGCGGGTGCTGTGCCAGGCCCTCGGCGTAGGCATGCACGACGTCGTGGCCTTTGGCGACAGCGACTCGGATGCGCCGATGCTGCACATGGCCGGCTACGGTGTGGCCGTGGGTGCGGCGACTGACCGTGCGAAGTTGGCGGCGCGCGAGCACATCGATGGTCCAGGTTCGAATGCCCTGGCCCTGTGGGTGGACAGAATCGCGATGTCGGACTGATGTGAGAACGAAAAATGCGATAGTGGTCGCGATGATGTCCAAGCCCTGGTCCGATGGCTGTTTCGCGCACTGACGTCCTGATCTTCGGTGCGGGCGGTCGCGTCGGGGAAGCATTGAGCCGGCTGCTACCCGGATACGGAGTGTCGATCAGCAGCGCTTCGCGAAACCCGACTGCGTTAAACACCCGCGGGGTTGACGTCCGATCCGGCAGTGACGTGGTCGAATGCATCGAAGCTGTCCGACCTCGCGTCGTGATTTACGCTGCGGCTCTGTCCGATCCAGATCGGTGCGAGCGGAATCCGTCGGTCTCCTACGATGTCAACGTTCGCGGGTTACGCCAGGTGGCAGCGGCGGCGGCAGGTATCGGGAGTCGTGTCGTCTATTACTCGTCCGACTACGTCTTCGGGGCCCCCGGGAATTACTTCGAGGACGCTCAGGTGGCGCCTCTGCAGGTGTATGGCCGTCACAAGTCCGAGGCCGAACAGCTGCTGCTCGGCGACGGCGACAACGTGGTGATACGTCTCCCGTTGTTGTTCGGGAGCAGAGACTTTGTTGCCGAAGCGTTCAACGCGATACGACAGGGTGCACCGCTTCGCTGCGACGGCCGGAGACGCTATCCGATTCCGTTGGAGCATGTCGTGCGGGTGACCGCCATGACCATGGCGACGAATGCCCGGCGAGGTGTCTATCACGCCGTGGGCGTCGATGGAGTGACGAAATTGGAGTGGGCAGGATACATCGCCGGGCTGCTCGCAAAGCCCGCCCCTGCGGTGGCCGCGGTAGCCGACAGGTCATGTGCACCGCGACCGGTCGATGTCGTGCTGTCCACGCGTCATCCCGACATGCGCGCTCCGGCCGGAACGGTATGGTCGGCCACCCGCGCGAGAGTCGCTGAACTTCAAGCGCGACTCGATCCCGCTCACCCGATCGCGAACGCGGGCTCCCCCTGCGAACCATCGGCGCCGGGGCATGCAGCGCCCGCGTCACGGCGGCGCATGTCCCGGCCCGGCCGCCGAGCCGACGGCGTCGCCGAGTGAGGCGAACCCTCCTTCGTGTAGCCGGCGGGCGATGCCGTCGTGAATATGCTTGGCCCACAAGGGGCCGCCGTAGATGAAACCGGTGTAGCCCTGCAGCAGCGACGCCCCCGCGGTGATGCGTTCCCACGCGTCGTCGGCCGTCTCGATGCCCCCGGCGCTGATCAGCACCAGCTGATCACCGACGCGTGCGTAGAGCCGGCGCAGCACCTCGGTGGCGCGGGGCGCCACCGGTGGTCCGGAGATGCCGCCCGGGCCCAGCCGGTCGACGTCGGGGGTACTCAGTCCGGTGCGCGACACGGTGGTGTTGGTGGCGACGATTCCTGCCAGGCCCAACTCCGCGGCCAGGTCCGCGATGTCGTCGACGTCGGAATCGGACAGGTCCGGTGCGATCTTGACCAGCACCGGGGTCTGCGGCCCGGGGGGTCCCGAAACTTCGGCAAGCACGGCCGCCAGGATCGGTCGCAGCGAGTCGACGGCCTGCAGGTCGCGCAGCCCGGGGGTGTTCGGCGAACTGACGTTGACCACCAGGTATGACGCGAGCGGGCCGACCAGGCGAGCGCTCGTGCGGTAGTCGTCTGTGGCCTGGGCGGCCGGGGCCGTCTTCGTTTTGCCGATGTTCACCCCGATCGGCACATCGGGCCGGTTCCGGGCGAGCCGGATCGCGAGCGCGCCCGCGCCGCGGTTGTTGAAGCCCATCCGGTTCAGCAGGGCCCGGTCGGCGGGCAGCCGGAACATGCGGGGTGCCGGGTTGCCGGGCTGCGGGCGCGCGGTGACGGTGCCGACTTCGGCATAGCCGAACCCGAGCGCACCCCACGTGTGCAGGCCCGTGCCGTCCTTGTCGAAACCTGCGGCGAGCCCCAGCGGGCCCGCGAACCGCACCCCGAACACCGTGCCGGCCAGCACCGGATCCGACGGCGCCAACAACCGGTGCAGTGCCCGTCGCACCGGGACGAGGGCCGTGGCGCCGCGAAGGGTCGCGAAGACCAGCGTGTGGATCCGTTCGGGCGCAACGAGGAACAACAGCCGTCGCACCAGACCGTACAGGCGACGGGTCGATTCGCGCCTTTCGAGGGCCGTCACAGTCCGGGCCGTTCGGGCCAACGCCCGGCGGAGTTGGCTCTGTCCACGCGAGTTTTCTTGCGTCGCAACAACACCCTTCGGCTGCCGTCGGTGTAGAGCCGTACCCGCGTCAGCTCCCAGCCGCGATATTCGGCCTCGATCGACAGCCGGATGGATGCGCTGATCCGGGTCACATCCGGGGGCAGGCGCAGCGGCGCCCACTCATATTCGTCGGACATCTCGGTATCCCAGCCCGCGGGCAACCCGGTCCGGCGCGGCGCGGTCAACGCGCGCCCGCCGCGTGTTCGATGACCTGGACCCCCGCACCGCACCCCGACACCACGTACAAGGTGTCTGACGCTTCGTCAAAGGCCAGCGAGTTCGGTTGCTGCACGGTGGGGTAATGCACCTTTTCGACGGGAATTCCGGTGGACAGATCGTAACCGATCACCCTATTGGACGCGGTCTGGGATACCCAGGCCAACATGCGGGATCCGGCCAGACCGTAGGGGGACTGACGCACCGGATAGGCCTGGTGCAGGATCAGCGGGTCGACGCTGTACACCAGTAGCTGGCCGCCGCGGGTGTCGGCGGCCAGCACCATGCCCAGCGGGTCGGAGGCCAGGGTGGTCGTGCCCTCGCCGGCGCGCAGCGCCTGCTGCGCGCGGCCGTCGGCGCCGATCGCCGTCACCGACGTCTGTCCCCGGTCCAGCACCACCGTCGTGTCCCCTTGGGCCACAATGGCATCCACGCGGGCGAAGATCTTGCTGCGGCTGCTGACGGCCGCGGTGCCCTCGCGGTCCGGATTCGGGGAGGCGAGGATGTAGACGGCGCCGTCGGCACTGCCGAGCACCAACTTGCCGTCGGCGCGTTGAGCGATCGCGGTGAACCGGGTCTGCTCGGCGCCGGCGACGGTCACCCGGGCGTTGTGGCCGGTGGACACCTCAACCACGAAGTAGCCGCCGTCGGTGGCCAGGTAGACCGTGCCGCGGCCGTCGTCGGTCAGCGCCGGTGCAGGGCCGGGCAGCGTGACGACGCGAGGCGCGCCCCGGGGATCGCCGAACACGGTGAGCCCGGCGGAGGCCGCCGGATCGGCCCCGGGTGTCAGGACCACCAACGTGTGGGTCGCCCCGTCGAACGCCGCCGCCGCGGCGTGTCCCGCCAGGGGCCGTACCGAACCCGCCGGATCCTGCGACACCGGCGGTGACGCGGCAGGCCGGCCAGGTTCGATCGTGGGCGGGGGAGCCTGGAGCGGATTGGAGGAGCACGCAGCTCCCGGCACGGACAGCAGCAGCGCCATCAGCAGCAACGTGAGTTTTGCCGACCTGCAGCTCTGGGAGGCGTGTTCAGCGGATCTCTGTCGCGACAGCAATGGGTTACCTCGGCTCAGGTGACGGAACCGTCGAATTTTAGGGAACGGTTTCGCATCCAATTCGGCCATGTCGGCTACACCGGGCCGTACCGCGGAGGTATGGTCGCGACATGACCGTCATCGTTGACCGGCATGTTACGGGCGACCAGTTCGTGGTCGAAGACATGTTGACGGGGATTTTTGCGAGTGGCTACGGGCAGGTCGGAGACGGACGTAGTTTCTCCTTCCGCATCGAGCATCGATCCCTCATCGTCGAGGTGTACCGGCCGTACCTGGCCGGCCCGGTTCCACAGGCCGAAGACGTGGTCGCCACCGCGGTCCGCGGCCTGGTCGACATCGACCTCACCGACGAGCGCAGCCTGACCGCGGCGGTGCGCGACTCGGTCGCGCACGCAGCGCCCGTCACACGCTAGTCAGGTCGGTCGGCGGCCCTTCGCACCAGGTACCGTCGGCTCCGTGACTGCGGCTGCGTCGATGACTCGGCTCCCGGACGTCGTCCCGCCTGCGGATGCAGCGGCATGACCGTGATGTTGCTGCGGCACGGCCGGTCCGCCGCGAACACCGCGGGCGTCCTCGCGGGCCGGTCCGAAGGTGTCGATCTCGACGACAGGGGCCGTGAGCAGGCAGCCGGCCTGATCGACCGGATCGGCGACCTGCCGATCCGCGCGGTGATCTGCTCTCCGCTGCTGCGCTGCCTTCGTACCGTCGAACCGCTCGCGGAGTCCCTGTGCCTGGAGCCGCTGGTCGACGACCGGCTCGCCGAAGTCGACTACGGGGCATGGACGGGTCGCAAGCTGGGCGACCTGGCGGGCGAGCCGCTGTGGAAGGTGGTCCAGGCCCATCCGAGCGCGGCCGTGTTCCCCGGTGGCGAAGGACTGGCGCAGGTGCAGGCCAGGGCGGTGGCCGCCGTACGCGAACACGACCGCCGGCTGGCCGAGCACCACGGGGGCGACGCGTTGTGGGTGGCGTGCACCCACGGTGACGTCATCAAGTCGGTGATCGCCGATGCCTACGGCATCCACCTCGACGGCTTCCAGCGCGTCACCGCCGACCCGATTTCGCTCAGCGTCATCCGCTACACCGAGCTGCGGCCGTTCGTGCTGCACGTCAACCACACCGGCGCGCGCCTGTCGGCCGCGTTGCGGGCGGCAACCCCGCCCAGGGACGATGCCCGGGAGGAGTCGCGGCGGGCGCAGGAAAAACCGGCCGCGACGATATCGTCCAGCGACGCGGTGGTCGGCGGCTCGACCGACTGATTTCGCTGCGGCCCGATGATCGGGCACTGTCGGATCGCGCGGCGACGGCACGAGCCGGTATTTTGGAAGTGCCATGGCCCGCGCAATTCATGTCTTCCGCACCCCCGACCGATTCGTGGCCGGGGCTGTCGGCTATCCCGGCAATCGCACGTTCTACATCCAGGCGGTGCACGATTCGCGGGTGGTGTCCGTCGTTTTGGAGAAGCAGCAGGTTGCGGTGCTGGCGGAACGCATCGGTGCGCTGCTGCTCGAGGTGAACCGCAGATTCGGTACGCCCGTGCCGCCGGAGCCTTCCGAGATCGACGACGTCAGCCCGTTGGTGACGCCCGTCGACGCGGAGTTCCGGGTCGGCACGATGGGGTTGGGCTGGGACTCGGAGGCCCAGACCGTGGTGGTCGAGTTGCTGGCGGCCACCGACGCCGAGTTCGACGCCTCGGTGGTGCTCGACGACACCGACGACGGCCCCGACGCCGTACGGGTGTTCCTGACGCCGGAGTCGGCGCGGCAGTTCGCCACCCGCTCCAACCGTGTCATCTCCGCGGGACGGCCGCCCTGCCCGTTGTGCGAGGAACCGCTGGATCCCGACGGCCACATCTGTGCGCGCACGAACGGCTACAGACGCGGCGCGCTGCTGGGGCCCGGCGATGACGTCGACGAATGACCGGCGTGAGGTGCTGCGCGACGGCGAGATGACGATCCTCGGGCGGATCCGCTCTGCCAGCAACGCCACCTTCCTGTGCGAGGCGGCCCTGGGCGGGTCGGGTTCGGGCGCGCGCACGGTGCACTGCGTGTACAAACCCGTCTCCGGGGAACAACCGCTGTGGGACTTCCCGGACGGGACGCTGGCCGGCCGGGAGCTCGGCGCTTATCTGGTGTCGGCGCGATTGGGTTGGAATATCGTTCCCTACACGTTGATTCGCGACGGACCGGCGGGTCCGGGCATGGTGCAGCTGTGGGTGCAGCAACCCGGCGACGCGGTGGACTCCGAGCCCCGCCCGGGACCGGACCTCATCGACCTCTTTCCGGCCGGCAGGCCTCAGCCGGGCTACCTGCCGGTGCTGCGGGCCTACGACTATGCCGGCGACGAGGTCGTCCTGATGCACGCCGACGACCTTCGGCTACGCCGGATCGCGGTCTTCGACATCCTGGTCAACAACGCCGACCGCAAGGGTGGTCACGTCCTGCTGGGCATCGACGGTCGGGTGTACGGGGTCGATCACGGTGTGTGTCTGCACGTCGAGGACAAACTGCGCACGGTGTTGTGGGGCTGGGCCGGCACGCCGATCGACGACCAGACGTGCGAGGCGGTCGCCGGCCTCGTCGATGCGCTAGGCGACTCGCTGTGCGACGAATTGGCCGGGCACATGACCCCGGCGGAGATCATGGCCCTGCGCGGGCGCGCCCAGGCCCTGCTGGACAAGCCGGTGATGCCCGAACCCAGTCGGCACCGTCCCATCCCGTGGCCGGCGTTCTGACGCGGGCTTCGGGGCGTCGGTGATACTGAGACGGTGAGCCCCGACGCGGATGAGATGACCGATGCCGCACTTGCCGCCGATCTCGCCGCCGACGCCGGGGAGCTGCTTCTCACGGTGCGCGCGGAGATCGGTTTCGGCCATCCGGGGATGCTCGGCGACGCGGGCGACAGGCTGGCCAACGACCTGCTGCTGAGACGGCTGCGGGCCGAACGGCCCGGGGACGCGGTACTCAGCGAGGAAGCTGACGACGACCTGGTCCGGCTGAAGCGCGACCGGGTATGGATCGTCGACCCGCTCGACGGCACGCGCGAGTTCTCCACCCCCGGCCGTGACGACTGGGCGGTCCACATCGCGTTGTGGCAGCGGCCCACCGACGGGCAGCGCGAGATCACCGACGCCGCGGTGGCATTGCCGGCCCGCGGCAACATCGTGTACCGCAGCGACACGGTGACCGCCGATGCCGCGCGCGTCGGCGTGGGCGGCACCATCCGGATCGCGGTCAGCGCCAGCAGGCCTCCCGCAGTGCTCTACCGCATTCACCAGATGCTGCCCATCCAGCCGGTGGCCATCGGCTCGGCGGGCGCCAAGGCGATGGCCGTGATCGACGGCGAGGTCGACGCCTACCTGCACGCGGGCGGGCAGTGGGAATGGGACTCGGCGGCGCCGGCCGGGGTGTTGATGGCCGCCGGCATGCACGCGTCGCGCCTCGACGGCTCCCCGCTGCGCTACAACCAGTTCGACCCGTACCTACCCGACTTCGTGATGTGCCGCGCCGAGCTGGCGCCCATTCTGCTTGCAGCGATACGCGACGCCTACCGCTGAGCGGCCGCGTTTAGAGTCGAGGGATGCAGTCGTGGAGTTCGCCCGGCGTGCCGGCGTTGTCGGGACGCGGCCCGGAGCTGCGTCTCTACGACACCTCCGACCGTCAGGTCCGTCCGGTCGGGATCGGGCCGGGCGCGGTCGCCGGCATGTACGTCTGCGGGATCACGCCGTATGACGCGACCCACCTGGGCCACGCGGCCACCTATCTGGCGTTCGACCTGGTGTATCGGCACTGGCTGGACGCCGGTCACGACGTGCGCTACGTGCAGAACGTCACCGACGTCGACGACCCGCTGTTCGAGCGTGCCGATCGCGACGGCATCGACTGGCGTGCGCTCGGCGACCGCGAGGTCGCGCTGTTCCGCGACGACATGGCCGCGCTGCGCGTCCTGCCGCCGCACGACTACGTCGGTGCCACCGAAGCGATCGCCGAGGTTGTCGAGCTCGTCGAGAAGATGGTCGCCGCCGGCGCGGCGTACGTCGTCGACGGGGAATACCCCGACGTCTACTACCGTGCGGATGCCACCCTGCAGTTCGGCTACGAGTCCGGCTACGACCGCGAGACCATGCTGCGGCTGTTCGCCGAGCGCGGTGGCGACCCGGAGCGCCCCGGCAAGTCCGACGCCCTCGACGCCGTGCTGTGGCGGGCCGCGCGGCCCGGCGAGCCCAGCTGGACGTCGCCGTTCGGCGCCGGCCGGCCCGGTTGGCACGTCGAATGCGCGGCGATCGCGCTCAGCCGCCTCGGCAGCGGCGTGGACATCCAGGGCGGTGGCAGCGACCTGATCTTCCCGCATCACGAGTTCACCGCCGCCCATGCCGAATGCGTCGGCGGGGAGCGGCGTTTCGCGCGGCACTACGTGCACGCCGGGATGATCGGCTGGGACGGGCACAAGATGTCCAAGAGCCGCGGCAACCTGGTGCTGGTCTCGGCGCTGCGCGCCCGGGGCGTCGAGCCGACGGCCATCCGGCTCGGACTGCTCGCCGGGCACTACCGCACGGACCGGTCCTGGAGCGAGCAGGTGCTCGACGAGGCCACAGCCCGGCTGCAGCGCTGGCGCACCGCGGCGGCGTTGCCGTCGGGGCCGGACGCCGCCGACGTCGTAGCCCGGGTGCGGCGTTACCTGGCCGACGATCTAGATACCCCCAAAGCCATTGCTGCCCTTGATGGTTGGGTTACCGACGCGCTCGAATACGGCGGCCATGACACCGCCGCGCCGCGGCTGGTCGCGACCGCGGCCGATGCGCTGCTCGGGGTGGACCTGTGACCGGCGCGACGGTACCTTGTCGGCCATGACATCGCTGCAGGGCAAGGTCGTGTTCATCACCGGTGGCGCCCGGGGGATCGGAGCCGAGATCGCCCGCCGCCTGCGGGACCGGGGCGCCCAACTCGTGCTGACGGACCTGGACAAGGCCGAACTCGACGCGCGGGCCGCCGAACTCGGCGAGGACTGCGTGCTGACCGCGGTCGCCGACGTGCGCGATCTGCCCGCCATGGAGGCGGCGGCTGCGCAGGCCGTCGAACGCTTCGGCGGCATCGACGTCGTCGTGGCCAACGCCGGCATCGCCAGCTACGGGTCGGTGCTGCAGGTCGATCCCGAGGCCTTCAAGCGGGTGCTGGACGTCAACGTGCTGGGTGTCTTCCACACCGTGCGGGCCACGCTGGCGTCGGTGATCGACCGCCGGGGCTACGTGCTGGTCGTCTCGTCGCTGGCGGCCTACGCCGCGGCCCCGGGACTGGCACCCTACAACGCGTCGAAGGCCGGCGTCGAAATCCTGGCCGACGCATTGCGGTTGGAGCTGGCCCACCGGGGGGTCGGCGTGGGTTCCTCGCACATGTCCTGGATCGACACCGCGCTGGTCCGCGACACCAAGACCGACCTGCCCTCGTTCGGCGAGTTGCTCGCCAAGCTGCCGTGGCCGCTGAACACGACGACCACCGTCGACAAGTGCGCCGACGCCCTGGTGAAGGGCATCGAGGGCCGTCGGGACCACGTCTACTGTCCGCCGTGGGTCGGCGCGTTCCGCTGGCTCAAGCCGGTGCTGTCCACCCGGGTCGGGGCGTTTCCCATCCGCAGGACGACCGCCGAGTTGTTGCCGCGGATGGACGCCGAGGTTGCCGCGCTCGGCCGCTCCACGAGCGCGTACAACGAGGATTTGCAGAAGCCCGGGGCCTGACCCTTCCGCGCCGGGCGTCAGGACAGGTCGCGTCAGGACAGGTCGCGGAAGACGAGCGCGAAGCCGACCACGGCGATGAGTGCGGCCGCGCCGTACCCGATCGCCGACCACCAGCCCGCGTGCAGATACGCGGTGACCGCGACCACGGCGATGGCCAGGAAGATCATGGCCATCCCGTACAGCGGTGGCGTGGCGGCGTAGCGGTTGCGAATGATCGTTTCTCTCCTGCAGGGGGTCTGGCGACGGGCATCAGTCTGACGGTTGCATCGGCGGGTTGGCAATCGGCGGACGCGGCTCCGTGAGGCCGGTACGCCGACCCGCGACGGCCATGACACGGTGGCGCACCACGTACCATCCCACGACCAGGGCCGGGACGATCACCACCAGCGATGCGACGGTCCAGGTGCCGATCGGTGCATCGAAGCCCATCAGCACCAGGATCGCGACCAAGAACGCCAGGGTCGCGTACCCGCTGTACGGTGACAGCGGCATGCGAAACCGCGGGCGCTGCAGCAGCTCCGCGCGCGCCACCCGGTAGAGCTGAAGCTGGCAGAGCACGATCGTGGCCCATGACGCGATGATGCCCAGTGCGGCGACGTTGAGTACGATCTCGAACGCCTCACCGGGGTTGAAGGCATTCAGCGCAATACCGAGAAGGCAGATGACGGCCGTCATCGCGATGCCGCCGTAGGGCACGCCGTTGCGCGACATCCGCTTGGCGAACCTCGGGCCGCTGCCGCTCATGGCTATCGAGTGCATGACGCGGCCGGTCGAATAAAGGCCGGCGTTCAGGCTCGACAGCGCCGCGGTGAGGACCACGATGTTCATCAGGTCGCCGGCCCCGTAGAAGCCGACCTTGGAGAAGAAGGTGACGAACGGGCTCTCCCCGGACTTGTAGGCGGTGTAGGGCAGCAGCAGCGCCAGCAGTGCAACCGACCCGACGTAGAAGACGGCTATGCGCGCGATCACGGAGTTGATGGCCCGCGGCATGATCTTCTCCGGCTCCGCGGTCTCCCCGGCCGCGGTGCCCACCAGTTCGACCGCGGCGTAGGCGAACACGACGCCCGAGGCGACCACCAGCAGAGGCGCCAGACCGGTTGGGAAGAAGCCGCCGTGGCCCGTCCACAAACTCAATCCGGTGCTGCGGCCGTCGATGGAGTAGCGCCCGGCAAGAAAGACGGTCCCCACGACCAGGAAGGCCATCAGCGCGAACACCTTGATCAGCGCGGCCCAGAACTCCAGCTCGCCGAACCATTCCACCGAGATCAGGTTCATACCCAGGACGGCCGCCAGAGCGATCAGGGCCAAAAGCCACTGGGGGACGGGGGCGAACAAACTCCACCGGTGCAGATAGGTGGCGATCGCGGTGGTGTCCACGATCGAGGTCATCGCCCAGTTCAGGAAGTACATCCACCCGACGACGTACGCGGCCTTCTCGCCGAAGAATTCGCGCGCGTAGGACACGAACGAGCCTGATGACGGACGATGCAACACCAACTCTCCGAGCGCCCGCAGGATCAGGAAGACGAAGAAGCCGCACAGCGCGTAGATGAGGAACAGCCCCGGCCCGGCCTTGGCCAGCCGGCCGCCGGCACCGAGAAAAAGCCCGGTGCCGATCGCACCCCCGATGCCGATCATCTGCAGCTGCCGCGGTTTGAGCCCCTTGTGGTAGCCGGCCTCTTCGCCAAGGCGGTCCGGGACCGGATCGACCTGGTCGGCGGTCAACCGAGGGTTGTCGGGATCGGGCCATGCGGCCATGCGGCTCCTCTCGTCGTCGCTTGCGCCGTCCGGCCGGGCTCGCCCCCGAATTGCCGATGTTTTCGCATCGCCGCCGACGACGGCAAATCGTGGCGATTCCGTCAGTGGCCGGACTCAGCGCCCGTGTCCGGGGCGGCGGCGGCGCAGATATCGTTCGAAATCGGCGGCCAGCGTGTCGCCGTCGATCTTGCCCAGGACTTCGCTCATGTCGACCTCGGCGTCGCGCTGCTCCAGCGACTCCACGTATTCGCCCAGGTCCTCGTCCTCGGCGGCCACATCGCTGATCGCTTGTTCCCACTCCTCGGCGAGCGCGGGGAGGTCGCCCAGCGGCACCTCGATGTCGAGTACCTCTTCGACGCGCCGCAGCAGCGCCACCGTCGCCTTCGGGTTGGGCGGGCTCGATACGTAGTGCGGCACCGCCGCCCAGAACGTCACCGCCGGGATCCCGGCAGCCACGCACGCGTCCTGGAAGACGCCGGCGATCCCGGTCGGTCCTTCGTAGCGGGTTTCCTCCAGACCGAACAGCTTCGCCGATTCCGGCGAGTAGGCCGCGCCGGAGACCGGAACCGGCCGCGTGTGCGGGGTGTCGGCCAGCAGCGCGCCGAGGATGACGACGGTGTCGACGTTGAGCTTGTCGGCGATGGCCAGCAATTCGGCGCAGAAGGTGCGCCAGCGCATGTTGGGCTCCACCCCGTGCATGAGCACCACGTCGCGGTCACTGCCCGGCGGGCGGCAGTGCGAGATGCGCATCGCGGGCCACACCAGTTCGCGGGTAACCCCATCGATCTGGCGGATGACGGGACGATTCACTTGGTAGTCGTAGTACGCCTCGTCGTCGATCTCGACGATGGGCTCCGCTTCCCAGATGGCCTCGATGTGCTCGAGCGCGTCGCTGGCTGCGTCACCCGCGTCGTTCCAGCCCTCGAACGCCGCCACGACGACGGTGTTGTGCAGTTCGGGCAGCGCGGCGCTACCGGCGGGCGGAGTCACAACGTCAGGGTACGGTGTGGCCCGCCGACGATGCGGGCCGCGCGGTGGGCCGTTGAGGAGGTGGGCCGTGAGGTGTGGCCCGCCGACGATGCGGGCCGCGCGGCAAACCCCGGGGTGGCAGGTCCGAACGCCGTCAGCCGAACGATTTCACAGGCCGACTATCCTTAAGCGAGTGACTGTCGCAAGCCAACCCCGCTACGACATTGGCGTCCTCGATGCATTGGCGCGACGTGCGGTGGTCGGCGACGGCGTGACGGGTACCCGGCCGCAGGCGGCTGACCTGGGCCTCGATGACTTCGGCAGCCGGCGGTCGCCGCGGTCGAGACGAAATATGTTCGACTGCCATCTGGTTAGAGTTGGTAACGACGAGATTGCCGACACGATTCGCAAGCCGGCGCTGGAGGGCTCCGCGACGCTTGAGCGGGTCGGGTCGAGCTGGGCGTCCAGACGTCGGGTGACAACGTAGACTTTCCTGGTCGAGAGGCGTTGCAACGGATCCGGGTCCTGCCGGTATCCGCCACGCTCGGCAGAGTCAAGGACGCCTTCCGTAACGGAAGGAATGCACGTGAACGCCACCGTAAACGCCTCGGCGTCTCAGACCTTCGCGCCGAACATCCGCCCAGACTGCACCGACGAACTGACGGCGGCTCTGCGCCAGCGGATCATGGTGATCGACGGCGCGATGGGTACGGCGATCCAGCGCGACCGGCCCGACGAGGCCGGTTACCGCGGCGATCGGTTCACCGAATGGCCGACCGCGCTTCAGGGCAACAACGACCTGCTCAGCCTGACGCAGCCACAGATCATCGCCGGGATCCACCGCGAGTACCTCGAGGCGGGCGCCGACATCCTGGAGACCAACACCTTCAACGCGAACGCGATTTCGCTCTCCGACTACGAGATGGCCGAGCTGAGCTACGAGTTGAACTACGCCGGTGCCGCTCTGGCGCGGGCGGCCGCCGACGAGTTCAGCACCCCGGACAAGCCCCGCTACGTCGCCGGCGCCATCGGTCCGACCACGCGCACCGCGTCGATCTCGCCGGACGTCAACGACCCCGGGGCCCGCAACGTCTCCTACGACCAACTGGTCGCGGCCTACCTCGAATCAGCCAACGGCCTGGTCGACGGTGGTGCCGATCTCCTCATCATCGAGACGATCTTCGACTCGCTGAACGCCAAGGCGGCCGTGTTCGCCGTCGAGACTCTGTTCGAGCAGCGCGGACGCCGCTGGCCCGTCATCATCTCGGGCACCATCACCGACGCTTCCGGGCGGACGTTGTCCGGTCAGGTCACCGAAGCATTCTGGAACTCGATCAGGCACGCGAAGCCACTCGCGGTCGGCCTCAACTGCGCCCTGGGCGCGCCGGAGATGAGGCCTTACATCGCCGAAGTGTCGCGGATCGCGGACACCTTCGTCTCCTGCTATCCGAACGCCGGGCTGCCCAACGCCTTTGGCGAGTACGACGAGTCCCCCGAGCGCCAGGCGAGCTACATCGCAGACTTCGCCGAGGCGGGCCTGGTGAACATCGTCGGTGGTTGCTGCGGGACGGCGCCGCCGCACATCGCCGAGATCGCCAAGGTCGTCGAGGGCAAGCCGCCGCGCGAGGTGCCGGAGATCCCAGAAAATCAAGCGGCCACTCGCCTGGCCGGACTGGAGCCGCTCAACATCACCGACGACTCGCTGTTCGTCAACATCGGTGAGCGCACCAACATCACCGGCTCCGCCCGGTTCCGCAACCTGATCAAGGCCGAGGACTACGACACCGCGCTGTCGGTCGCCCTGCAACAGGTCGAGGTCGGTGCGCAGGTCATCGACATCAACATGGACGAGGGCATGATCGACGGCGTCGCCGCGATGGACCGGTTCACCAAGCTGATCGCGGCCGAGCCGGACATCAGCCGCGTCCCGGTGATGATCGACTCCTCCAAGTGGGAGGTCATCGAGGCGGGCCTGAAAAACGTGCAGGGCAAGCCGATCGTCAACTCGATCTCCATGAAGGAGGGCGAGGAGAAGTTCGTCCGCGAGGCACGGCTGTGCCGCAAGTACGGTGCCGCTGTGGTCGTGATGGCCTTCGACGAGCAGGGCCAGGCCGACAACCTGGAGCGCCGCAAACAGATCTGCGGGCGCGCCTACCGGATCCTGACCGACGAGGTCGGTTTCCCGGCCGAGGACATCATCTTCGACCCGAACTGCTTCGCGCTGGCGACCGGTATCGAGGAGCACGCCACCTACGGGATCGACTTCATCGAGGCCTGCGCCTGGATCAAGGAGAATCTGCCCAGGGTGCACATCTCCGGCGGTATCTCGAACGTGTCGTTCTCGTTCCGGGGCAACAATCCCGTCCGCGAGGCGATCCACGCCGTGTTTTTGTTCCACGCCATCAAGGCGGGCCTGGACATGGGCATCGTCAACGCCGGCGCGCTGGTGCCGTATGACTCGATCGACCCCGAGCTGCGCGACCGCATCGAGGACGTCGTCCTGAACCGCCGCGAGGATGCGGCCGAACGGCTCCTGGAGATCGCCGAGCGGTTCAACAGCACGGAGAAGGCTGACGACCCGGTCGCGGCCGAGTGGCGCAGTCTCCCGGTCCGCGAACGGATCACTCACGCGTTGGTCAAAGGCATCGATGCCCACGTCGACGCCGACACCGAGGAGCTGCGGGCCGAGATCGCCGCCGCGGGTGGTCGCCCGATCGAGGTGATCGAGGGCCCGCTGATGGACGGCATGAACGTGGTCGGCGACCTCTTCGGCTCGGGCAAGATGTTCCTGCCCCAAGTCGTCAAGTCGGCCCGGGTGATGAAGAAGGCCGTTGCGTATCTGCTGCCGTACATCGAGGCGGAGAAGGAAGAATCCGGCGCCGCAGCTGGGAAAGACACCAACGGCACGATCATCATGGCGACCGTGAAGGGCGACGTCCACGACATCGGCAAGAACATCGTCGGGGTCGTCCTGCAGTGCAACAACTTCGAAGTGATCGATCTCGGTGTGATGGTGCCTGCGAGCAAGATCCTGGACGCGGCGAAGGAGCACGACGCCGACATCATCGGGCTGTCGGGGCTGATCACCCCCTCGCTGGACGAGATGGTCAACTTCGCCGTCGAGATGGAACGCGAGGGGCTGAAGATTCCGCTGCTGATCGGTGGCGCGACCACTTCGCGCGCCCACACGGCCGTGAAGGTGGCGCCGCGCCGTAGCGGCCCGGTGGTCTGGGTCAAGGACGCGTCCCGCTCGGTGCCGGTCGCCGCGGCCCTCCTCGACGACAAGCAGCGTCCGGCCCTGCTGGAGGCCACCGAGGCCGACTACGCATCCCTTCGTGAACGGCACTCCCAGAAGAACGAGCGGCCGATGCTGACGCTCCAGAAGGCCCGCGCCAACCGGACGCCGATCGACTGGGACGGCTACACGCCGCCGGTGCCCGCCCAGGGGCTGGGCGTGCGGGAGTTTCACGACTACGACCTCGCCGAACTGCGCGAATACATCGACTGGCAGCCGTTCTTCAACGCCTGGGAGATGAAGGGCCGCTTCCCCGACATCCTCAACAACCCGGCCACCGGCGAGGCTGCCCGCAAGCTGTACGACGACGCCCAGGAGATGCTCGACACCCTGATCAAGGAAAAGTGGCTGACCGCCAACGGGGTCATCGGATTCTTCCCGGCGAACGCGGTCGGCCCCGGTTTCGACGACATCGAGGTCTACACCGACGACACCCGCACCGAGGTGTTGACCACGCTGCACAACCTCCGGCAGCAGGGTGAGCACCGGGACGGCATCCCGAACCGGTGCCTCGGCGACTACATCGCGCCCAAGGACACCGGTCTGGCCGATTACATCGGCGCGTTCGCCGTCACCGCGGGGCTCGGCGGCGGTGACAAGATCGCGGAGTTCAAGGCAGCCGTCGACGATTACAGTGCGATCCTGCTGGAGTCGATCGCCGACCGGCTGGCCGAGGCGTTCGCCGAGCGGATGCACCAACGGGTCCGCAGGGAGTTCTGGGGATTCGAGCCCGACGAGCAGCTGGACAACGCGGCGCTCATCGATGAGAAGTACAGGGGAATCCGCCCTGCCCCCGGTTACCCGGCCTGCCCGGAGCACACCGAGAAGGCGACGCTCTGGAAGTTGATGGACGTCAAGGAGCGGACCGGTATCGAATTGACCGAGTCGATGGCGATGTGGCCCGGTGCTGCCGTCAGCGGCTGGTATTTCTCGCACCCCCAGTCGCAGTACTTCGTGGTGGGCCGGATGGCCCAGGACCAGGTAGCCGACTACGCGAAGCGCAAGGGATGGACGCTGGCCGAAGCCGAGCGCTGGCTCGGCCCCAACCTCGGCTACAACCCGGAGGACTGAACGGCTCGGCGGGGACTGGCTGGCGGCGCCGCCGAGCCTGTAATTCTGCAGATCACCACTCGCGCTTTCGCTACAGATCTACAGGTTCGGTGAATTAGGTCGGCCTCGTTCGCGCTCAACCCGTGTAGTCCCGGCCCAAGCGCTTCAGGTAAGCCGTTCCCGCCGCCCGCGATTCGGGGTCGCGCAGCGCGGTGACCAGCGAATCGGCGTCATTCCAGGCCCGCGTTGTCCCGACCATCGACTCGGTCACCGCGTTGGCGTGGCGTTTGGTGGCGGTCAGCGTCAGCGCGGACTTCGCGGCCAGCCGGCCGACGAGTTCGTCGACGGCGGCGCTGAGCCCGGCCGCGGGCACCATCCGGTTCACGAAGCCCACAGCAAGCGCTTCGGTCGCGTCGAACGGGCGGCAGGTCATGACAAGTTCCTTCGTCCTGGCGGGACCGATTTCGCGCACCAACCGGGGGACACCACCCCAGGCCAGCGGAATGCCCAGGTCGACTTCCGGAATCACGAAGCGGGTGTCGTCGGCCGCGACACGCAGGTCGCAGGCCCCCGCCAGAACGACGCCACCCCCGACGCAGTGGCCGTGCAGGCGCGCGACCGTCACCGCATTCATTGCCTCGATCGCATCGGCCATCCGCCGTCCGGCGTCGGCCGCCTCGCGCGTCGCGCCCACAGTTGCCGGGCCGCCGCGATCGCGCCGCGTCGCGAACGACGCGAGGTCCGCGCCGGCGCTGAAGGCCCGTCCGTTGCCGGCCACGACGACCACCTTGACGGTGGGCAGGGTATCGAGATATCGCGCGGCCAAGACCAATTCGTTGAGCGTCGTCGTGCTCAGAGGGTTCAGCTTCTCCGGGCGGTTCAAGGTGATGTCGCCCCGGGGTCCCGCAACGGTGACGACGATCTCGGAGAAATCCATGCCCTACCGTATGCCGCGAGCGGCCGGTCTTGGCGACGCGGGGCGAAACCGCCGTGACTGTGTCTTCCCCCGCATGACACAATCGCTGGCCGTGAAGACCTTCGAGGATCTGTTCGCCGAACTGGGCGACCGCGCCCGCACCCGACCCGCCGGCAGCGCCACGGTCGCCGCGCTGGACGGCGGGGTGCATCGGCTGGGCAAGAAGATCCTCGAGGAGGCCGGCGAGGTGTGGCTGGCCGCCGAGCACGAAGCCGACGACGCGCTCGCCGAGGAGATCAGCCAATTGCTCTACTGGACGCAGGTGCTGATGATCGCGCGCGGACTGTCCCTCGACGACATCTACCGGAAGCTGTGAGCATGTTGCGGGTCGCGGTTCCCAACAAGGGCTCGCTGAGCGAGCCGGCCTCCGAAATCCTCGCGGAGGCCGGCTACCGTCGCCGAACCGATCCCAAGGACTTGACAGTCCTCGACCCAGTCAACCAAGTCGAGTTCTTCTTCCTGCGCCCTAAAGACATTGCGATCTATGTCGGTTCGGGAGAACTCGATTTCGGGATCACCGGACGCGATCTGGTGTGCGATTCGGGCGCGGCGGTGCGCGAGTGCCTGGCGCTCGGCTTCGGGTCGTCCAGCTTCCGCTACGCCGGCCCGGCCGGGCACAAGTGGACGACGGCCGACCTGGCCGGCAAACGCATCGCGACCGCCTACCCGAACCTGGTCCGGAAAGACTTGGCCGAGCGGGGTATTGAGGCGACCGTCATCGGGCTCGACGGTGCGGTGGAGATCTCGGTGCAACTCGGGGTCGCCGACGCGATCGCCGACGTGGTGGGGTCCGGACGGACACTGAGCCTGCATCACCTCGTCGCCTTCGGCGAGCCGCTGTGCGATTCGGAGGCCGTGCTGATCGAGAGCATGGACTACGAGGCCGAGCAGGCCAGGGCTGCGCGCGACCAGCTGGTGGCGCGGATCCAGGGTGTGGTTTTCGGCCAGCAGTACCTGATGCTCGACTACGACTGCCCGCGCTCGGTGCTGGACCGGGCTACCGCGATCACGCCGGGGCTGGAGTCGCCGACGATCGCGCCGCTCGCCGACCCGGACTGGGTCGCCATCCGCGCACTGGTGCCCCGACGGGGCGTCAACGAGGTCATGGACGAGCTCGCCGCGATCGGCGCGAAGGCGATTCTCGCTTCGGACATCAGGTTTTGCCGGTTCTGACAGTGGGTGCGACGCGCACGGCTGTGTTAACGTCCGCCTAAGGCCGTCATCCGCGTCGTCTCCATGGGCTGTTACCCCGACGGTCGCCGGACCGCTCGTTGCCGGGAGGACCTGCGTGTTACATGCGCTTGTTTTGCTGATGGCCTTGTTGATCGGCGTCGTCGCCGGGCTGCGTACCCTGACGGCCCCCGCTGTCGTCGCGTGGGCCGCCATGCTCGGGTGGATCGACTTACAGGAAACCTGGGCATCCTGGATGGGCAATGGGATCACGGTCGCGATCGTCACCGTCCTGGCGATCGCCGAACTCGGCACCGACAAGCTCCCGAAGGCGCCGCCGCGTACCGCGCCACCGCCGTTCGCCGCACGGATCACGATGGGGGCATTCGCCGGCGCGGTGCTCGGCGCTGCGTGGCATTTCACCTTTTCCGCGCTGGGTTGCGGTGTGATCGGCGCGGTGTTGGGCACCATGGGCGGCTATCAGGCGCGCCGGCGGCTGGTGGAAGCCCGCGGCGGGCAGGACCTGCCGATCGCGTTGCTCGAGGACGCGGTCGCGATCCTGGGTGGGTTCGCGATCCTGGCGCTGACGGCCGGCCTGTGACAAATCGTTTCGATGCGATCATCGTCGGTGCCGGCCAGCGGGACCGCCGCTGGCCGGCCGGCTGACGGCCGCCGGGCAGCGCGTCGCCGTCGTCGAACGCAAGCTCATCGGAGGCACCTGCGTCAACACCGGATGCATTCCCACCAAAACCCTGGTGGCCAGCGCCCACGCCGCGTATCTGGCCCGGCGCGGCGCGGACTACGACATCGGAATCGGGCCGATCAGCGTGGACATGGCGAGAGTCAAGGCGCGCAAAGACGAGATCATGCTCAAGGACCGAGAGGGTGTCGAAAGTTGGTTGGCCGGTATGGACGGATGCACCGTCGTTCGCGGCCATGCGCGTTTCGGGGACCCGCACACCCTGCGGGTCGGGGACAACCTGCTGAGCGCCGAGCGGATCTTCCTCAACGTCGGTGGCCGTGCGGTGGTGCCCGACATTCCTGGACTCGGCGGCGTCGACTACCTGACCAACCTGTCGATCCTCGAATTGGACATGCTGCCAACGCATCTGGTCATTGTGGGCGGCAGCTACATCGCGCTGGAGTTCGCGCAGATGTACCGGAGGTTCGGGTCCCGGGTCACCGTCGTCGAGCGGGGTCGCAGGCTTGCGTCCCGCGAAGACGACGATGTGTCGGGAGCCATCAAGGACATCTTGGAGAACGAAGGGATCCACGTCGTCCTTGGCGCTGACGACGTGCGAATCACCAACAACACCAACGGGTTCGAGCTCACACCTGGCCTCGGTGTCGCGCCGGTCGCAGGCAGCCATCTGCTGCTGGTGGTGGGGCGACGGCCCAACACCGACGACCTGGGTCTACCGGCGGCGGGTGTGCAGACCGACGGCCGCGGCTACATCGTCGTCGACGACGGGCTCAAGACGAGCGTCGATCACATCTGGGCGATGGGCGATTGCAACGGCCGGGGTGCGTTCACCCACACCTCGTACAACGACTTCGAGATCGTGGCCGCCAACCTGCTCGACGGTGATACGCGGCACGTCAGCGACCGCATCACCGCCTACGCGCTCTACATCGACCCGCCGCTGGGGCGGGCCGGCATGACCGT